>DASYJM010000099.1:0-7831 GCA_035996445.1 Candidatus Acidiferrum sp.
TATGCTTCGACAGCACCTTGGTGATGGCCGCCGTCAAAGTAGTTTTGCCGTGATCAATGTGACCAATGGTCCCAATGTTCACGTGCGGCTTATTACGTTCGAATTTCTCCTTCGCCATCTGTTTCTCAGCTCCTCAAATCAAAGTCGTTTTTGCGGCCACTACAAATTCTAAATTCATCTTAAATCTGGGATTAACCCCGAGTACTCTTGCCTTTGTTCTTGTCGATAATTTCTTGCGCGATCGAATTCGGCGCCTCGGCGTAATGCGAAAAGTGCATGGTGAAATTCGCGCGACCCTGGGTGCGGCTGCGCAAATCCGTCGCATAACCAAACATCTGCGCGAGTGGCACTTCCGCGCGGATCACGTTGCTGCCAGAACGATTCTCAGAACCTTGAATCGCCGAGCGGCGAGCGTTTAAATCGCCATAAACAGCGGCCATGTATTCTTCCGGAACGACCACTTCCACCTTCATGATAGGTTCCAGCAAAACGGGCGAAGCCTTGTGGCAAGCTTCCTTAAACGCCATGGAGCCCGCAATTTTAAAAGCCATTTCAGAGCTGTCTACATCGTGGTAGCTGCCGTCAATAAGCACCACCGCGACGTCCACCATAGTGAAGCCGGCCAGAATGCCGTTATCCAGAGCTTCGCGAATGCCCGCTTCAATGGGAGCGATAAATTCGCGTGGGATCGAGCCGCCAATAATCTTGTCGATAAAAAGGAAACGATGTTCTTTGTCGAACTTCCACTTGCCCGCCGGCCCGCCAACCACTTCCTTGGCCAGTGCGTCGAGTTCGTCGGTGGACATTTCCTTCATGTTCTCGTGGCTGGAGCTTGGGATCGGATGCAGTTCAATCTTGCAATGCCCGTATTGGCCACGACCGCCGGTCTGCTTGATGTATTTCCCTTCCGCAGTGGCCTTCTTGCGAATCGTTTCGCGATACGCCACTTGCGGACGGCCGACATTGGCTTGCACGTTGTATTCGCGCAACATGCGATCCACGATGATCTCGAGATGCAACTCGCCCATACCGGAAATTAAGGTCTGTCCCGTGTCGGGCTCGGTAGAAACGCGGAAAGTAGGGTCTTCCTGCGCAAGCCGCTGCATAGCCACACCAAGCTTGTCCTGATCGGCTTTGGTTTTTGGTTCAATGGCCACGGAAATAACCGGGGCGGGAAAATCAATTGACTCAAGTACTACAGGCTTGTTTTCATCGCAAAGGGTGTCGCCTGTATTCACACTCTTCAAGCCCACGCAGGCGCAAATATCGCCGGCGTAAACGGTATCGATTTCTTCGCGCTTATTGGCGTGCATCTGCAGCAAACGGCTGATGCGCTCGCGGGTGCCTTTTCCGGAGTTGTACACGTAGCTGCCGGATTTCAAAACTCCGGAATAAACGCGGATATACGTGACGTGGCCGACAAACGGATCGGACATAATTTTGAAGGCCAACGCCGAAAATGGAGCATCGTCAGAAGCGCGGCGCAGTTCGACTTCATCAGTGAGCGGATTTGTGCCTTCGAGCGGCGGCACATCCACAGGCGATGGCAGATAATCGACAACGGCATCCAATAAAGGTTGAATGCCTTTATTTTTGAACGCCGAGCCAGCCAGCACCGGAACGATTTTCAGCGCCAGCGTGGATTTGCGAATGGACTTGCGCATTTCCTCGACGGAAAGTGTGCCTTCGGTGAGGTATTTGTCGATCACTTCGTCGTCATGCTCGGCAACGTATTCGACCACTTTGTTGCGATGCTCCTCGTAGAAAGCCTTATCTATGGCGGAGCCCTTCAAGGCTGCGGCCACATCAGGCCGTGAATCCACGAAAGCCTTATCCCACAATTTTTCAACGGAGAACTCTTCGAATTTGGCGCCGAGAGTTTCTTCCAGCCAGACAATAACTTTTTGTTCCAGAAAATCGATGATGCCGATGAAATTATCTTCGCGGCCCAAAGGAAATTGCAGCGGTACCGGGTGGGCTCCAAGTCGCGCACGAATAGTGCGGACCACGTGATCGAAATCCGCTCCCATGCGGTCCATCTTATTCACAAAGCAGATGCGCGGCACCCGATATTTATCGGCCTGGCGCCACACCGTTTCCGATTGCGGCTGCACGCCAGCTACGGAGTCAAAAACGCAAACAGCGCCGTCAAGCACTCGCAACGAACGCTCGACTTCGACAGTAAAGTCCACGTGGCCGGGTGTATCGATAATGTTTACGCGATATTTCTTGCCATTGCGTTCCCACGACGCGGTTGTAGCAGCGCTAGTAATCGTGATGCCACGCTCGCGCTCCTGCTCCATCCAGTCCATGGTGGCGGTACCTTCGTCCACCGAACCGATTTTGTAGGTCACACCGGTATAAAAAAGAATGCGCTCCGTCGACGTGGTTTTCCCGGCGTCGATATGCGCCATAATCCCGATGTTGCGCGTGTCTTCGAGCTTGAATGCCCTGCCCATGTGTCCTTGTTCAGCCTGCTTTGCAGATACTTGTTTCCCAGATTCCGGTTTTGCCGTTCCTTGCTTCGTCGTTTCCTGTTGCGTTGAGTCTTTTACCGGCACGATTCAACCTTCATTCCATTGCGTTAACGCTGTTACCAGCGATAGTGCGCGAAAGCCTTGTTGGCTTCCGCCATGCGATGCACATCTTCTTTTTTCTTCATGGCGCCGCCGCGAGCGTTCGAAGCGTCGATCAACTCGTCAGCCAATTTGTCGATCATGGTCTTGCCAGAGCGTTCCCGCGAATACTGCAGCAACCAGCGAATGGCCAGCGATTGCCGCCGGAAAGGATTTACTTCCACAGGAACCTGGTAGTTCGCGCCGCCGACGCGCCGAGTTTTTACTTCCAGTAGCGGCTTCACGTTCTCGACCGCCTTATTAAAAATCTTCAGCGCATCGTCGTTGGTCTTCTTGGCCACCTGCTCCATTGCGCCATAAAACGCGCGCTGCGCAGTCGATTTCTTGCCTTCCCACATCATCGAGCAGATGAACTTATCCACCAGTTGGCTGTCATAAACCGGGTCACTTGCTTGCGGCCGGCGGGTAACTAGTCCTTTGCGTGGCATTGCTGTGTATAGCTCCTTCAGAAAATTGCAAAACTCAAAAGCTTGCGAATGTTGCTGCGAATTCGATTTCGTTTACTTGGTCTGTCCGGCCTTCGGGCGCTTCGCGCCGTATTTCGAGCGGCCCTGCTTGCGATTTTCTACCCCCGCGGCGTCCAGCGTGCCGCGTACGATGTGGTAACGCACTCCGGGCAGATCCTTCACGCGGCCGCCGCGCACTAGAACGATGGAGTGTTCCTGTAAATTGTGGCCAACGCCGGGAATGTAAGTGGTGACTTCGATCGAATTCGTCAGACGCACACGCGCAACTTTGCGTAACGCCGAGTTCGGCTTCTTGGGAGTTTGCGTGTACACGCGAATGCAAACGCCGCGCTTCTCCGGGCAGCCCATCAACGCAGGAGACTTGGTTTTAACCTGGACCTGCTCGCGGCCCATACGTACTAGTTGCGAAAACGTCGGCACAGTTATTTCCCTCAATGGCGCGCGCAATTTTCCGCGGCTCTCGCAAAGCGCGCGCACAAAAATGCGCGAGAGCGCAGTCCAATGCTGAAAGGTCTACTGCGAATCCGGAGATACCAGCAAGAAACTCCGTGCGCACTCCAAGAGGCGGACGTTCGCTCCTGGCTTCGATTCGGAGAGGCTTACTCGGCTTTGCGGGACTGGCGTCCCATTCCGGCCGCTCTTCTGTCCCATTCCGTCGTGCAATGTTCCGGGACCGAAGAATTCCTTCCAACTACGACCGCTACCCACCCGCGGTCGCCCCCGTCGGGAAAGAAACTACCCCGACAAACAACGAAGTATAAGGAAGAAAACGTGCAGTGTCAAATTATCTTCGAAACGGACCATGTGGAAATCGGGGCAAAATTGGCACTTTGGCCCCGCCTTGCCTGCCAAATTTGGGATTCTAACTAGTCTGGAACTCTTGCCGCCCCCAACAGACACATTCATCATACAGGTCTACACATAACTATTGCAGTAACAATCATTTACGAGTTCCTGCTATATCTCAGCAGGTGATGGGCTACCACGGGGCCATCACCCGGCGCTGGAGAATTACCGCTTGACGGCTGGCGCGATTTCGCACCCCCTTTATCACCCAATCCAGCGTATTTCGCGGCGCGTTTTTCACGATCAGCTTTTCACGCTCCTTTTCAACCGATTCCATCTCTGCCCTTAGTGCAGGGTCCAGGCTATTTCTCAGTTGCTCCCATTCCCGATTGGCTTGCTCGTGGTCGTAGCCGCTGAACTTCGGGTGCCCTGCAGTGAAGCGATAGTCACGGACCAGCCTCAGGCCCCTTAGCCGCGTCACTCCTCCGACCATATATTCAATGCCCCAGCCTAACTTATTGGTGCGTGGATCCACTCGCGGAGTATTGCGGATCACCTCAGCAGAGATAGCCCAAAAGCAGCAGTCCGTGGCGGGAACTTCGTAAACGCCGTGGTCCAGTTTCGCGAGCGTGTCCCGATGGTAGACATGGGCATTGAAATCCACGTTTGGGGCATACACTCCAACGCCAAAATCTCGGATGTACCGCACCGCTTCAGACAGCACCAGGCCAACTTTCTCCGGCCAGATATCGGCCTGAATGTGAACGAAAACGTCAGCGTCAAAGCGATCGAGGGCGGCGTTCCATTGCGCGGTGAAATACGCGTCGTTGCCGACGTGTCGCCAATGAAGGTGACGGAGTCTGAGACTATCGTCAGAGTTGATTACAGTGATCTCACAATGCGGTTTGAAGAATTTTTCTAATATGGCGGCGTGCTGTTTTTTGCCTGGCCAATTAAAAATAAACGCCTGGACCCGCATATTCCCCCTGGGAATTTCTATCTCGTGAATCATACCAATTGTAATGCATGCCAATACTACAATTTCCTGTACGTAACGTGCGGGAAGTCCGGTAGTCGGCAACTACTTTGCGAAAACAGGAACAAATTTAAGCCTTCATTCAGACGCCGGGGGTATTTCCTTATTATCGTTGACCCCCTCGTCGCCGAACGGCCATAACCCGGTGGCCCTCAGGAATTCAAACTGATGTTGCGCGCGCAACATTGCAGCGGTTTTGTTTGCAGGCCAGGGTCTGGCGAATCGTTCCGGACGGTCCGCAATCCAAAAAGCGGCCATGGCCATGAGCGTGGCATCCTGCGCCAGTACATCCGGCTTTACTTCCTCGAGGGCATCGGCTGCGGAATGGTGTGTGTATTTATATTCGGGGGAATCCTGATTCATATTGATCCCCGGCAAGCCGGCCATGATAAAAGGCCCGGTGTCTGTTCCAAACTCAACCTTGTCGGTTACCCTGACGCTGCGAATGTTAGCCAGTGAATCGACAAAACTCTGAAAATCTCCAACGAGGTCGTCGCGGCCGCCCAACTGAAATTCCTTGACCGGCCCTTGTCCCTCATCGAGCACCAGATCGCCAAGATGGTTAGCCATTTCCGATTGATGCTGTTTTACGTAGGCGTAGGAGCCGAGCAAGCCTTGCTCTTCCCCGTTAAACAGTACGAATCGTATTGTGCGCCGCGGGCGCTGGCCAGATCGCAAAATGGCCTCGGCAGCAGCTAGGACGCTAACGGAACCCATGCCATTATCGGTGGCCCCTTCCGACAAATCCCACGAATCCAGATGCGCGCCGACGACCAGAATTTCCTCCGGATGTTCACGACCGCGAATTTCTCCGATGGCGTTCGCAGTTTCCACCGGGCCGTCGCTGAAGGTGTTGTGCACGTTCAAGCGCACGTGAACTTTTTTGCCATTGTCCAAAAAACGTTCGAGCTGGTTCTGATCTTCAGTGGTGAGCGAGAGCACTGGTATGTTGAAATCCGCTGAAAATCCAAGAATGCCAGTGTGGGTGAGGTTCATACCCTCACTTTTGAATCCGCCTTGACCGCCAAAGATCGCAACTGCTCTATTTTTGGCCATCAGTTTCACAAAATCGCTGAACTGCGTAAAAATCAGCATGCCGTCCTGGCCTTTTTTTGGTTCACCTTGGGCGACCATCAAGATAATTTTTCCCGTAAATTTGGCGGGCTCTTTCTTCTCTTCATCCAGATTGAAAACGTTGGCGGCAATCAGTTCGCCTTCGGCGCCGGCCGCGGGAGTTGATCCCGTCCACCCCATGGCATCAACGTTGAGTCGGCGACGAATAGGGGTAGTTAACTCGGCCTGCGCGGTGCCTCGCGTCCATCCTCGCCAGATATGGAATTTTTCAGCATGAACATTTTCCAGACCAATGGCGCGCATTTTGCCGAGGCTCCAATCAACAGCTTTTTGAGACTCCGGCGACCCGGTGACACGGGCACCAACATCGTCGCTTAGTTGCGTCAGGTATTCGAAAGCGTGGGATTCGACCAGGCCTTCACCGGCAATTTTGACCAACGCAGCTCTAGTCGCTTCTTCGATCTCCTTGGCCACAACCATCGCAGTGGATAGGCCAAGAAGTGCACAAAGAACTGCGAGAATCTCAAAAACACGAGGCATTAATTTCTCTCCTGATATCCAGTCTATCGCACGGAACTGCACCATGCACTTGAGACGGACCCACCCGTACAAGGGTTTTCAGCAGCTGATAAATATCATTGCGGGTGGCAGAAATTTCGACACTACTGGAGCAAGCTTCTTCTTTGCGTCTTTTCCCGAGAGCACCTAAACTGCGAAGTGTGTTTAACAATCGATATTTCATTTCCGTGAAATCGGGATACGCTGCGGCAGCGTTTCTTGTACTGGCGGCTGCTTTGCCGATTTTATCTGCACAGCAGCCGGGAGACCCTTCGAGGAAGCCGCCGGTACAATCAGATCAAAACCCCTATCAAAAAAACAACGAGAAGCCTGCTACCGCCGCACAGACTCCCGCACAAATCGAGCTGCTCGAAACGCACATTCGCTTTGAGGCCGATGGCGCAAGCCGCAAAGAAGTGCACGCGCGAGTGCGCATCAATACCGAACTGGGGACCCGACAATTCGCGCGGCTGAGTTTTGACTATAATCGCGCATTCGAAACCGTAGAAATTCCCCTGGCGCGCATCACGCATACCGGCGGTGGCACCGCTGACATTTTGCCAAGCGCGGTGACCGATCAACCAAGTCCCGCGGTCCTGGACGTCAGCGCTTACCAGGATATTCGACGCAAAACGATTCGAATTCTCGGGTTACAGCCCACGGACATCCTGGAATATCGCGTCGTTACGATAACAACGCATGCCCCGCTCGCGCCGGATTTTTATCTCTTCCACACTTTTGCGAAGGACGCCATCGTTACGCAAGAAGAATTCGAACTGGATCTGCCTTCGTCACGCGCCGTGCAACTACGAGTAAATCCGGCCACAGCCGCTAGCTACGAAGGAAAAACCGGCGAGGGCGCGGAAGCGCGCGTGATTCGCCGGTGGGAATACCGCTGGAGTCCCCCGGAAGGTAAAGCGAAGAGCTCGCAAGGTCCTTCTGTGGAACCGGACGTAGCGCTTACAACATTTACTTCCTGGAAGCAGCTCTCCGCGCGGCTGGCGGACAAATTTGAAGCCACAGAAAATATTGCGCCGGAAGTGATCGCGAAATCGAACAATTTGACCAAGTCAGCCGAAAAACCTGAAGAAAAAATCGAAGCCATTTACGATTTTGTGTCGCAAAAAATCACCACGGTAGAGCTGCCGCTGGAATCAAATGGCTTTCAGCCACGTGCGCCAGCGGAGATTCTGTCCTCCGGTTACGCAACTCCTCAAGACAAAATGGTTCTATTCTCGGCGCTTACACGCGCCGCACAGTTGCCTTCGATCGTG
>DASYJM010000100.1:0-77343 GCA_035996445.1 Candidatus Acidiferrum sp.
CATTCACGATAAAAATATCGGGCCATCCGTCGTTGTCGTAATCGAAAATAGCCACTCCTGTGCCCGTTGTCTCGATAATGTATTTCTTGGTGTCCACGCCCCCAAAAACATTCACGGCCGTGAGCCCAGCTTTTTCCGCGATATCGCTGAAATTTGCCAGCGCCGGACTGACCGCGGATTTCGCCGTGGGGGCCTGCGGCGATCGTTGCGCAGGCGACTGTGAATGCCCCACACCGCCAAATAGAACCATCAAGCCCAACAACCAGAAAACCGAAGTACGTATCCGCGCCCGAAAACTCACGAACACGCCCATTTTGATAAGAATTTCGTAGTAACAAACATTTTGAATCCCATTTTTGCAATCATCCGTATCACGGGCATATTGTATCTAGGCTTAACGCAGATAGCTGAATGGCACGCCTGTCACAAAGTACCAGTTACCCTTAAAAAAATTTGTCTTCAAGGGAATCCAAATTTCATCCAACTCGCATCATAATGGACGTCCCCATGGTTTTTCCCAGATATCCGTCGTTAGTTCTCAGGATGGGCCTGATCGCTCTCTCATGCGGTTTTTCAGTTGCTGCGCAAGCTCAGGCTCAACAGTCCCCAGCCATTCCGCCACCTGACAGCCGTCAGCCTGACCCATCGAAACTTGAGCGATCGCCCAGCGAGAGCCTGCCGAACACTCCTGCTCAACGATTACCAGGATTCATCAACGGCACAGTGACCGATCAGACGGGAGCCGCCGTCGCCGGAGCAGAAGTTAAACTCATTCGCGAAGCATCCCCAGGCCGGGCCGTATCGACAACTGAAGATGGCCAATTTTCTTTCGTCAATATAGATCCAGGCCCCTTCCAGCTCGCTATTGCTTCCACAGGTTTCGCCACGCAAGCCTTTTCTGGAACTCTGCGCTCCGGTGAAACCTTCGCGGTTCCAAGAATCGCATTAATTGTTGCCACCGCCTCTACTGAGATGCGCGTAACGCCCGCAACCGTTGATGTAGCGCAAGACGAAATCAAGGTCGAAGAACAGCAGCGCGTCTTTGGCGTGCTTCCGAATTTCTACGTCAGTTACGTCGCCAACGCAGCCCCCCTGAGTACTAGACAAAAGTTTCAGTTGGCCTGGAAAACCTCAATCGATCCGGTTAGTTTTGCAGTGAATGGCGTCGTCGCGGGAATTGAACAAGCGCAGGACAATTTCGGCGGCTATGGACAAGGCGCGAAGGGCTACGCAGAGCGCTACGGTGCCGCCTACGGTAACTTTGTCATTGGCACCTACATCGGCAGTGCCATCCTGCCTTCCATCCTGAAACAAGATCCGCGCTATTTCTACAAGGGCACCGGCAGCAAGCCCTCGCGAATTTTAAACGCTCTCGCCCAGTCCGTGATTTGCAAAGGTGATAACGGCCACTGGCAGGCAAATTACTCCGGGCTCATCGGAGGCCTGGCCGCCAGCGGAATCTCAAATATCTATTACGCGCCCAGGGACCGCGATGGGGTAGGATTCACGTTTGAAAATGCATTGATCGGTGTAGGCACAACCGCGGTCACCAATCTCCTGCAAGAATTCGTTATCCGCAAATGGACACAAAGCCGTCCAGGTCGCCAGGCCTCTAAGCCGGATGACACCGTCAGCAAAATCCCCCTCGCGCCGCCCCACGTCGGCGACTGAATCGCGCAAATCCAAATAGAAGGTATCCGTCGAGCCGAACATTTCCGCACTGCCAGTTCCCATTCCGTCTTTTTTCGCCAGTTCTGTAGTGGGAGCAGTCGGCTTTGCCTCAGCCTTCTCCACCGCATTACGCGTGTCAGTCAGAAGGTGAATCAGCACATTGCGGGGAATACTCTTTACCAGCGGATTCACGACAAACGCCAGCAGCGCCGGCACCGTGCGGCTCAGCGACACTGATTCATTCTGGACGTACACCCCTCCATCTTTCTCTTCAATCCGCCAATACGTGTACAGCCGCCACATGTACCCGTGATCATTCCCCACCGTCTTTTCGTGTTCATTGGGAGAGTCTGGATTTTCGACTTCCGCGATGCGCGTGGACCGCGACACCGTCTGAAATCGGCCTGATCCAAATCGTGTATCGCGCACGTCAAAATTCGCATTCAAAATAACTGTGACAATAGAGTGATTGAAAAACTGAAAATAAATCTCCGATTCATCCCCATTGCGCTCAATCAACTTCGATTTACGAATCTGGGGTTTGTAAGTTTCCTCGTGACAATCGTAATCCCGCAACACCTCTGTCACTTCACTGAAAGTCGCCTTAGGTATAAAAATTACTCCCGCCCAGTGATGAATCAGCCCGCTCGGAACTTTGATCGGGCGATCACCTTCGCGAGCACTCATCGCTTCGATATAAACTTGCCCATTCTTAAGTTGCGCGTAAGCTTCCGTCCGCCGTGCGTCAGGTAAGCGATCAACCACGAGAAACTGGTCGCGACCGGTGTCTTCATCCATTCGGACTTCCATGGCGCGAACGTAGCGGTCGAAAGCAGCCGCGGTGTCAGGTTTCAGTTCGGCGGCGCGCGTAACCAACCCGCCCAAATCGACCAGAATGCACAGCGCCACGAGTAGTGTTCGCATCGGCAGCGGCCTTCGCCCTTCAGTGGCCAAAAGCTGTTCGGAACAGCTGAATCGTCTCCGCGAATGCTTGGTCCGTCGCTTCCGGATCGTAGCGTGGGCCTTCATCGCGCGTGAAGGCGTGCTCAGTTGGGTAAAGCAAAATCTTGTAGCGCACTCCGGAATCTCGCAGCGCCCGATCGATCGTTTCGCGACCCGTCTCAGGCACGTGCGGGTCTTTCGTGCCAAAAATCATCAGCAGCTCTCCGCGGATTTCTTTTGCGCGCGGCAGCGATCCCGCATCTGCATCTTTGCCGAGCTTGCCATCATGAATACCTGTGGGGTAGTAACAAACCGTGGCACGCACATCGGGTTGAAACGCGGCGCGGAAAGCCAAGTGCCCACCAATGCAGAAACCTATCGCCCCGATTTTTTCACGCACGACTTTAGAATGTTTGGAAAGCCAATCCAGGCCCGCGCGGCAATCGGCATCAAAATCCGCCACCGGAGTCTTGGCCGCGTCTTGCTGCCCGCGAATTCGCCCAGCGTCATCGAAACTTATCACCGTGCCCGGCGGTTCGATGCGTCGATAGATCTCCGGAGCAGCCACAACAAACCCGTACCCCGCTAGCCGAACGCATGTGCGCAGCAGCGGCGGCGTAAGCTGAAAAATGTCCGAGTAACACCATATGCCCGGGTATTCTCCTTCGGCGCTGGGCGCAGCCACAAAAGTTCGCATCGGCGAACCGGCCAGAGGAATGTCCGTGTATGCAGTCTTGACGATCATGCTGGTCAGCGTGGCATTCTGGCCGACAGCCACGAGCCCGTCAACCCTTCAGCACCGCGACAACCCGCATCTCGCCGTTTCATTTTTTTGTCAAAAAATTACGAGCGTCCGGCTGATTGCGTGCGCCAACCGACTCTACAGCGCGGCCCGCAGCGGCGAACGCGTCCACGTTCTCCGCCTGATTTATGGCGCCTCTCCGAGTTGTTTGAGTTTCTGTTCCGCGCTGGCTTTAATCCCGTTGCGACGATCCTCCGGATCGGTCGTATCCGAAGGCAAAAGCTCCAAAGCCTTCTTGGCCTTCTGGCGCGCCAAATCTCTCTGCCCATCAGTAAAATATGCATCGGAGAGGCTGTCGTACACATTCGGCGAATTGGGATAGGCCTCGGCGTTTAGCTTCAGAATCTCGATCGCACCCTTGTTATCGCCGACCTGCAAATGTTCGTATCCCATGAAGTTGACAAAATCCTCGCGAAACAATTTCGCTTTGGGATCGCGCTGCCGGGCCTCTTCCAGCTTTTTTGCAACTTTGGCCGCACCGCCTGGCTCATCAATTTGATCCAGCACATGCACCTCCTCAGGAAGCGTAGGTGTTTCCTTGGGAGCCGGCGCTCGTCCGGGTGTCTTGATCAACGTAGTCACATACCATTTCACAATCTCCCCGGGCATATCCGGATGCGCTTTAAACATGTCTGCTCCGTGTCCCCCGGTCGCGACATGGACAAACTTTTTATCAGGATCCGCAGCGAGACTGTACAGCCACTCAATGGCCACAATCGAAGGCGGAAATTCGTCGTCATCGGCCACCGCGAAAAACGCCGGCAATTTGGTGGACTCGCGCAAGAATTGCCGCCCCTTAAGATCGGTGTTCCCGGAGAGCAGCACTAAAGACTTCACCTCCGGGTGCCGCCGCGCGGTCTGGATGGAATTATTTACTCCGCAACTGGCGCCGCCCACGCCGATCGTGTCGCGTGTCACTCCTAGTTGCGAGACCAGATACTGAAACGCGGTGTCAATATCTCCGGGCCATTTCTCCGTCTGAATCTGCACTGCTTCCTGCTGTGGCAACTTATCAAACCGGTCGCCACCGCTCTCGCCATAGCCGCGGTAGTCCAGCGTAAGCACGTTGATTCCCGCCACCGCAAGCTGCTGCGCCAGGCCGTCCCAAATCTTCCGCTGCCGGTTGCACTGATGCAAAAGCAGCACGCCCGGCCCAGGCTTCGCTGCGGCAAAATAAGTCGCCTTAAGCTTAGTGCCGTCACCTGCAGTCAGATCGACGACCCGCTCAGCGGACCAGGCACTTACCCCACAGCTAAGAGCGCACAACAAAAACGCGAGAACGCGAGGCGAAAAACGACCCATAACGGACTCCTCCTCAACCGGCCAACAAATATAGAGTCATAATCTGATTTTTTGGTTTTCCCAACAAAAAATTGGTACACGCTTAATAAGTTTTAGCTCCCGATTACCGTCTTCTTCATCCACATCACAGCATATAAACTGTGCGGCAAACTATGTCATCAGAGCTTCAATCCAAACCAGGATCATTTTCACAAAGCCACCCTGTGGCCGCCTATTTTTTGCTGACGTTCGCAATTTCTTGGCTTGACGCGTTCGCCGTAGCTGCTCATCATCTGCTGCGCCACGAATCTCTGCCCAAAATCACCGGCATTCTCATGCTTCCAGCCATGCTACTTGGCCCTAGGCTTAGCGGCGTTTTTCTCACCGGGATCGTCGCGGGTAAGACCGGCTTGCGCGATCTGTCTTCCAGATTATTGCGAGCGAGAGTTCCTGCCCATTGGTATGCCCCGCTGCTCATTCCCCCAGTTCTGATTCTTACTCTTCTCCTCGCTCTAAAAACATTCCTTTCCCCGATTTGCACTCCCAACTTTTTTCTAATAGGAGTCGCGTTCGGCGTCCCAGCCGGACTTCTGGAAGAGATTGGCTGGACTGGATTCACCTATCCGCTGGGCGCGGGTATCTTACTCGGACTGCTCTGGGTATGGCACTTGCCGATGGTAAATTACCTCGGAACCGCTACACCCCAGGGTGCATATTGGTTCCCATTTTTCCTGGCATTCACCTTCGCTATGACCGCCATGCGCGTTCGCATCTGCTGGCTCTACACCAATATAAAAAGCGTGCTGATAACTCAGCTCATGCACATAAGCTCCACCGGCTCATTGGTCATTTTGAGCCCTCCCGCGGTGTCCGCTAGGCAAGAACTAATCTGGTACGGCACTCTATGGTGCCGCGTTAATGGATCGTCGTTCTAATCGTGGTAAAACGATTCGGCACCCGCCTGGCAGCCTAACCGCAATAGAAAAAAGGGGTTCGACTGACTGCCGTCTGGGGTGCCTCAAGAACGCCCATCCGCGTGTGAGGATTACCGGGGGGGATGGGGTACCCGCCGACTGGCTGAGCCATCCTGCCAAGCAAGGTGTTCTTGGCAACGCTGCGCTTCCGTCGGCGACCCGCAGCCTCTATGTATAGGTGATTCAAGGTATTTGTTGTCGCAACGCCGATGTGTTAGGCTGTGCCAGCGAAACGCTCCGGCACCGGGCGCAAGCCTCATAACGCCAGAGGTTCTCTGCCGCACCGGTCCCTGATCAGCGCCACATGGCGCGTATCTGCCTCCAGAGACTGCGACGGAGCCACCGGGTCGTTCATCGCCAAACGAAAAGGACGTAACCACGCCATGCCTGCTACCCAGCCAGCGCCGCGCGCCGAAAAGCGACCTATGGAAATTAAGCTTGCGCATTCGCCGGATTCCGACGATGCCTTTATGTTTTACGCCCTGGCCACTCACAAGCTTGCCACTCCGGGCTACAAGTACACCCACGTCCTTTCCGACATACAAACCCTCAACGAAGCTGCTTTAACGGAAACCTACGACGTCACGGCTGTCAGCTTCGCTGCCTACCCCTCCCTTCGAGATAAATACGTCTTGCTCGACTGCGGCGCCAGTTTTGGCGAAAATTACGGCCCCATCGTCGTGGCTTCCAAGCCGCTGCGCAAAGAAGAGCTGGCTGGCAAGCGCATCGCTGTCCCGGGATTAAAGACCACCGCATATCTCACGCTTAAACTCTTCCAGCCGGATTTCGAAGCCGTAGTCATGCCCTTCGACAAGATTCTAGACGGCGTGAAAGCTGACACCGTGGATGCGGGACTACTTATTCACGAAGGGCAGCTTCTTTTTCCAAAACTCGGACTGCATCGCGTCATCGATCTCGGTGTCTGGTGGCACGAGAAAACTAATCTCCCCTTGCCGCTCGGTGGTAATGCAGTTCGTCGGGCCCTCGGTCCTCAACTGGGGCGACAGATCGCGCGTACCATCCGCGATAGCGTGGAATACGGCCTCGAACACCGCGAAGAAGCCCTCAATTACGCCATGCAATTCGCCCGCGACATGGAAACCGATACCGCCGACAAATTTATCGCCATGTACGTCAACAGGTGGACCCTTGGCTACGGCGATCGTGGCAAGCAAGCGGTCACCGAGTTGATCAATCGCGGCACCGCCGCAGGCCTGCTTCCTGGCCCGCCATCCGTCGAATTCCTTAGCGAAGCGTAAATGTCAGCACACCAGTTGCCCGCCTTGCAACGACGAGCATCGGGTGCCCCAAACCTCGAGTTCGCCTGCGGGAATTTTGGTATTGCTAGTCGCACCACTTACTTTATCGACTCGAAAAAAACTAAGAATATTTTCCGGCGCAGTTTTCTTCTAACACTTCTTCTGTTGCTATCGGTGCCTCGCAGCCAAGCCCAAACCGCCGCCGAACTCCAGGACCACGCTGCGAAACACGCCAATACCTCTGACACCTGGCCGCAGCGAGCAGTGCGCGGTCCGCACGCCATGGTCGCGACAGACGAAGCGCTGGGCTCCCAGGCCGGCGTCGATATTCTAAAGCAGGGCGGTAACGCTGTGGATGCCGCCGTCGCTGTAGCCTTTGCGCTTGCTGTGGTCGAGCCCGCCGCAGGAAACATCGGTGGCGGCGGATTCATGCTAGTGCGTCTCGCCGATGGCAAAACAAATTTCTTCGACTATCGCGAGGTTGCGCCCGGAAAAGCCACGCGCGACATGTACATCCAAGATGGCAAACTCATTCCCGATGCCAGCACGCTCGGCTACCGCTCTATCGCCGTTCCCGGCACTATCGCTGGCCTGGAATTAGCTCTGAAGACTCACGGCACCATGAAGCTCGCGCAGGTGATGGCTCCCGCCATTCAGTTGGCCAAAAATGGCTTTCCCATCACCGAAAAACTTGTCCGCGAATTCGACGAAGAAAAATCCGGCTTGGAACAATTTTCCGTCAGCAAACGGATCTTTCTAACCAACGATCGTAACAAAAACCATGCGTATAAAGTCGGCGACATCTTCCGCCAACCGGAACTTGCCGCCACTCTGCAGCGCATCGCCAAAAACGGCGCGGCCGATTTTTATCGCGGCAAAACCGCGCGCATGCTCGTCGCCGACATGCAAAGCAACGGCGGCATCGTCACCAGCGACGATTTAGCGAATTATCGCCCGAAGATTCGTGAAGTTCTCCGTGCTCACTATCAGATCGAAGGCCACCGTTGGGACGTTCTCACGTCGCCACCGCCCAGTTCCGGCGGCGTGGCGATCATTGAAGCCCTTAACATCCTCCGGCAAACGCCGCTAAGAGGTTGGGACGATTTGCAAAGCGTGCGCATGGTGGTGGAAGCCATGCGGCGCGTATTCGCGGATCGCGCCGCTTATTTAGCGGACCCTGATTATTCAGATATCCCTGTCGCCGGTCTCATCAGCGATTGTTATGGCAAGGAGCTTTTCGCGACCATCGATCCTCAGCACGCTTCTTCAAGCAAGGAAATCAAAGCTGGCACGCCGCACTTGTGCGGAATTTCGGCCGATCAATCCGCCGCGCCCCAGACGGTGAGCCTCGGCGAAGGCCCACACACCACTCACTTCTCTGTGGTGGACGCCGCAGGCAACGCCGTCGCCAGTACCTACACGATGAATGACCGTTACGGATCGCATGTCACCAGTTCCGCTGGATTTTTGCTCAATGACGAAATGGATGACTTCACCACGCAACCAGGCGTGCCCAATGCGCTTTTCGGATTGATCCAATCAGATGCCAACGCTATAGCTCCCAATCACCGGCCACTCAGCTCCATGACTCCAACCATACTGTTGCGCGACGGTAAATTGAGTTTTGTTACCGGCTCTCCCGGAGGCCCCACGATAATTTCTGCCACACTCTTGAGCGTCATCAACTGGATGCGCCTGGGCATGAACGCGCAAGCGGCGATCAACGCGCCTCGGTTCCATCATCAATGGCTCCCAGATGAACTTGTCCTGGAAGAGGAATTTTCGCCGGTATTCGAGCAGGCCCTTAACGCGGATGGTTACGCCACGAAGCGCAAGGGCCACATCGGGCTTGTAAATGCCATTGGCATCGATGCCCAGAGCGGCGACTGCCTTGGAGCCGCCGATCCCCGGGACCACGGCTCCGCCATGGGCTACTGACTTTGAGGATACTAACCTTGGTCCCGCATCTAAGCGTTCGCGCAAACACTCTTGTTATTCTCGCGTCAACAACGCGAACTCTTCAAAGCGTCGCGCATTTTCTAGGAATATAATTCTCAAGACAAGATTATGCGCAGACTCCTCTCCTCTTATCCGTTTATATCTCGAAAAATCACTCCGGAACTTTTGGGACAGATCGCTAAGGCCGGCTTTGAAGGCGTGGAGCTTTTTTGTTCGCGCAGCCACTTCGATTACACCTCGCGCGCACAAATCCAGGTCATGGCTGAAGCTCTAAACACCCATAAACTTACTCTTGAATCGCTGCATGCCCCGAATAGCCGCGATCTCAGCGCTACGCGTGAAGGCGGCACGCCGCTCTCCATCTGCGAAGTGGAGCGCGTGCGCCGCATTGAAGCCATGGATGAGTTAAAACGCGCCATCGATGTGGCCGAAGACTTACCGTATTCGCGTATGGTCCTGCACATGGGAGGCTCACGGGAAACCGCGGACCTGCGTAAACGCGACGCCGCGTTCAGCACCCTTGAGCATCTGGTTCTTCACGCCCACCATTGCGGCGTCACTCTGTGTATAGAAAATACTGCCAGCGAAATGGGCGACCCGGCCTACTTGCGCACTTTTGTGGACGAGACCCGGCTGTCTGGCTTGCGCTTTAATTTTGACATTGGCCACGCGCATCTTTGCGATGGACCAGCGGATGAACGCGTTGAGAAATGTTTCGAGCCCATGCGCGATCTCGTCGCCAGCGTACACTTGCACGACAACCACGGCGAAAAAGACGAGCATCTTGCGCCCTACGCCGGAACCATCGATTGGCCCTCAGCTATCAAGTTGTTGAAGACCGCTCCCGAGGGCCCGAGACTTCCCATCGTGCTCGAATTAAAAGAAAAACCCAGCCATGACGCGCCCGCCGCAATCCAATTGCTGGAATCCGCGCGTGCCGCAATGGACAAATTTGAAGAAAAATGGGGTTAGTTCGCCAAGCTTGCCGACTTCTCAACTTTTGAACCCGCCACTGCTAAAATACTTGTCAGCAAACAATCTGCTTGAAATTCGGTCCCGTCTGCATTCCCGCTTGGATCGGTTTCGAAGATTTGCGAATTCAGGAAAATTAACGAATGACCATTATTTCTATCGAGGAAGCCGGCAAGTACGAGGGGCAGGAAGTAACCATACGTGGCTGGCTCTACAATTTGCGCGAATCCGGCAAATTGATGTTTCCCATTTTTCGCGACGGTACCGGAATCATCCAGGGGGTGTGCGCACTCAAGGAAAATCCGGAAGCGTTTGAGGCATTGAAAGGTCTCACCCAGGAATCCAGCGTCATCGTCACCGGTAAAATTCGGGCCGAGCAGCGCGCCCCGGGCGGATTCGAGATGGGCGTTTCAAAAATTCAGGTGCTTCAGACAGTTTCTGAAGCGCAGCCTTATCCCATTCAGCTCAAGGAGCATGGCGTTGATTTTCTTCTCGATCATCGCCACCTGTGGATTCGCACTCCGCGGCAAGCCGCCATTTTACGCATCCGCGCTGAAGCCGTTCGCTCCGCGCGAAATTTCATGGATAGCCAGGGTTACATCCTCACCGATGCGCCGATGTTTACGCCAGCGGCCTGCGAAGGTACTTCCACGCTCTTCGAAGTGAATTATATCGATGACCAGAAAGCGTATCTTACGCAGAGCGGTCAGCTTTACATCGAAGCTACCGCTATGGCGCTGGGCAAGGTGTATACCTTCGGGCCCACGTTTCGCGCGGAAAAATCGAAGACCAGGCGTCACCTCACAGAGTTCTGGATGCTCGAGCCGGAAGCCGCTTACGCCGAACTCGGCGACATGATGAACCTCGCCGAAGGCTTGGTGAGCGCCGTGGTGCAATCCGTGCTCAAAAACAAGTCACGCGAGCTCGAAACGCTGAAGCGCGACACAAAAAAACTGGAAAACGTGCAGCCACCTTTTCCACGCATCAGCTACGAAGAAGCCATCGGCATTCTCAACAAGCACAACAATCCCACAAAATTCGGTGACGACATTGGCGGAGACGAAGAGACCATAGTCTCCAATGAATTCGACCGGCCGGTCATGGTGCATCGTTACCCGGCATCCATTAAAGCTTTTTACATGCAGCCCGATCCGCAGCGTCCCGATCTCGCGCTCGCGTTCGACATGCTTGCTCCCGAAGGTTACGGCGAAATTATCGGTGGCAGCCAGCGCATTCACGACTACGATTTGCTGGTGAAACGCCTGCACGAATACAATCTGCCGGAAGAACCGTTTCAGTGGTATCTCGATCTGCGCCGCTATGGCAGCGTGCCGCATGCGGGATTTGGTCTTGGCCTGGAGCGAACCGTCGCGTGGATTTGCGGCGCGGAACACATCCGGGAAGTGATACCCTTTCCGCGCATGATTTACCGGGTATATCCTTAGTATCCGCGACAGAAAGAAAACAAAATGGCGCAAAAAGTCAGGATTATCGGTGTGCCCATGGACCTGGGGCAGAGCCGCCGCGGCGTGGACATGGGACCGTCGGCTTTGCGTGTCGCAGGATTGCAGGCGCGCCTCAAACAACTTGGCCATCAGGTCGAAGACATCGGCAACATCCCCGTCAAGCAACCTGAAGAAATGCCGGTCGGTGAAAAGCGCGCCAAGTATATGGCGGAAATCGCCGAAACCTGCAAAGACCTCGCCGAAATTGTTCAAAAATGCCTGGAAGAAGATTTCGTGCCCCTGGTTCTTGGCGGCGATCACTCCATTGCCGCAGGCGCCGTCACGGGCGTGGCCGCGCATTTCCGCAAAGCGAAAAAACAAATTGGCTACATCTGGCTCGATGCACACGGGGACATGAACACGCCGGAATCGTCGCCATCGGGCAACGTGCACGGAATGCCGCTGGCCGCGGTGATGGGTTACGGTGCACCGGAGTTGGTTGATCTCCTTGGTTTCAAACCAAAAGTTGAACCGCAAAACATTGTTCTGGTTGGCGTGCGCGACCTGGACCTTCAGGAGCGGCGCCTGGTCAAAAAGTCCGGGGTGCGCGTATTCACCATGCGCGATATCGATGAGCGCGGCATGCGCGAAGTGATGGCCGACGCTCTCAAGTACGCTACCGATGATACCGATGGAATCTCTGTGAGCCTGGATATGGATTTCGTCGATCCATCCGACGCGCCTGGTGTCGGCACGCCGGTGCGCGGAGGCGTAACTTACCGGGAAGCTCACCTAGCCATGGAAATGATTGCGGACAGCGATGCGATGGCATCCATGGAAGTAGTGGAAATTAATCCCGTGATTGACGAACACAACCGCACGGCATTGTTGGGTGTGGAATTGATTTTGTCTGGATTGGGCCAGAAAATTCTGTAGGACTAGACTTTAAAACCTAGCACCCGAAGTTGTGCAACATCCCACGCGAAAGAACGTCGCGTTCTTTTTATCCGCCGAGTGCGCCGCTGGCACCTTCCGGTAGCTCGATCTGATACTTGGTGCGTACTTTTTCTTGATGCTGCTCCAGCGCCAGATCGATCAATTTGCTGATTAGTTCGCGGAAGGGAATGCCGTTTGCTTCCCATAATTTCGGATACATGCTGATGGAAGTGAAACCCGGAATGGTGTTCACTTCGTTCAGAAAGATTTTTCCGCCGCGCTTTTCGATAAAAAAGTCCACGCGCGCCATTCCACTCAATTCCAGTGCGCGGAACGCTGTGACCGCCATGGCCTGGACCTTCTTAACTTCTGATTTTTTTAGTTTTGCCGGGATCAGTAGCTGCGTACCTTCTTCCAAATATTTCGCTGCGTAATCGTAAAACTCGCGGTGCGGCACAATTTCGCCGGGAATAGATGCTCGCGGATCGTGATTGCCCAGAACCGAAACTTCGATTTCACGAGCACTTACCGCGCGCTCGACCATAATTTTCATCGCGAATTCCGCCGCTAAATCCAGCGCGGGCCCCAGCTCAGCGCGAGAATGAACCTTGGTCATGCCCACGGAGGAGCCGAGCGTCGCAGGCTTCGCAAAAACTGGATATTTAAATTTCTTCTCGATGGCACGACGGATGGCTTTTGGGTCCCGTTCCCAGTCTGCGCGTTGCACGGCGATCCACGGCACCACGGGAATCCCGGCTACCTGCATCAATTTTTTGGCCACATCCTTGTCCATGCCAATCGCGGATCCCAGTACCCCTGCGCCTACAAATGGCAAGCCGGCAAGCTCCAGCAGACCCTGCATGGTCCCATCTTCGCCGAAGGTTCCGTGTATCACCGGAAAGATGACATCCAGTTTTTGTCCTCGTGCGCTCCCGTCGATGGGCATCAACGCCGATTCGGTGGGATCGGCGCTCATGACCACGCGCTGACCCGTCCTCAAAACTTCAGGCAGCATTTTTTGTGCACCTTCGCCGATCAGCCAGTGGCCTTCCTTGGTAATGCCGATGGGCACCGCTTCGTATTTCTGAGGATCGAGCCCGCGAATAATGGAGGCTGCGGAGGCCAGCGAAACTTCATGTTCGCCAGAGCGTCCGCCAAAAAGCACGCCGACGCGCAGCTTTCGTGAATGACCGTTCAGTGGTACTTGCATTCGCTTAGGATGGCACTATTCTGGCGGGAAACTTAAGGACTTGTCTTTAGTAAGCACCCAAACGCTTACTACCCTGGTCTTGTGGCTTTTTTCCGCATCGCTGGCGTCGGGCAGGGGTGAAAAAGGGCTGGTCGCTACTCGCACCGCAATGGCATTCGCTTTGGGGGGCGCGTTTACCTTCAAAATTTTGTAACTCTTCACCGGACCGTAGTAACCCTGCGGTCCCCAATCGGCCATGAAATCTTTCATGGCGTAACTCGGACCTGGTTTCCATAAGCGGTAGGCGGTGTCGGTATCGCCGGCTACCAATGCGTCAAAAAAATGTTCGGCAGCGCGTCTTTCGGGATAGTAGCGGAAGGCAAAATAGCAAAGTACGATCACGAACAGGGCTAGTGCCCCTACCGTGAAAGCCATGGCACGGGATTTGTTAGATTTTTCGGCAGGGGTGTCAAATAACGTCATGTTTTTTCTCCTGCCCCGCGAGCAGTGAAAAATCAGTATAGCTTAAGCGCGGATTTCTTCGAGCAAGCTGTCGGTTAAAACTTACAGAGGTGGGTCGAACTTAAAATTCCTGAAATTAATCGGCCGCGATCTTGGCCTCTTCCGGCAACATTACCGGAATGTCATCGCGGATGGGATAGACCCTTTTGCATGCCTGGCATTTGAGTCCCGAGCCATCGGCCAAGAGCTTTACGGGAGCTTTGCAAAGCGGGCATACCAAAATATCCAGCAAATCCTGTCGTACTGCCATGCGAAAGCCTCCGTATGGTAAAAACAAGCGCGAATGCGACTTTATCAAAGTGCGGCACGCCCGGTAAACCCGCTACTCATGAAACCGGTGGTGAAAAGCATTCAGCTTGGGTTCAATTAGGGTTAGGATACTGCGCGTCGTCTTCCCCTATCGGCTATGGACAAAAGATCTTTTCTCAAACTGGTCTCCCGTGCAATGTCCGCTCCAGTTCTCTCGCCGCTCCTGGCCTGGGCGGCGGGAGACAAATTAACAAATTGGGCTGGGAATATTCAGTACGGTACGGATGGCCTATACTCCGCGACTTCCGTTGAGCAGGCGCAGGAGTTTGTCAGGAAGCATACCAGGATGAAGGTGCTCGGCACGCGGCATTGCTTCAATCACATTGCCGACAGCAGGGACCAATTCTTGTCGCTGCGTCCGATGAATAAGGTGCTTGAGCTTGACGCGAAAGCACGCACAGTGACCATTCCGGCGAACATGAGCTATGGGCAACTGGCCCCTTACCTGCATGAACACGGTTTCGGGCTGCACAACCTGGCGTCTCTGCCGCATATCTCCGTCGCGGGCGCATGTGCCACCGCGACACACGGATCGGGTGAGAAGAACGGCAACCTTTCCACCTCAGTATCCGCACTGGAAATGATTACCGCGTCGGGCGATATCGTTACGCTCTCGCGCAAACAAGATGGCGAAGGATTTTCCGGGGCGGTTGTCGGGTTGGGTGCACTCGGCGTGGTCACAAAAATTACCCTGGATCTTCAGCCAACCTTCATGATGAAGCAATACGTTTATGAAAACCTGCCGCTCGGCGAGATGCAGGAACATTTCGATGCCATCGAGGCCAGCGGCTATAGCGTCAGCCTTTTCACCGACTGGCAGAAAAAACGCATCAATGAAGTGTGGATCAAGACCCGCGTGGAACCTGGGCAAGAATTTAAGCCCACGCCGGAATTTTTTGGAGCCACGCTGGCCACCCGGAATCTTCATCCTATCGCCGCGCTTTCCGCCGAGAATTGCACGGAGCAAATGGGCGTGCCCGGGCCCTGGTACGAGCGATTGCCACACTTCCGCATGGGATTTACGCCCAGCGCGGGAGATGAGCTGCAGGCGGAGTACTTCGTTCCGCGCAAGCACGCGGTGGAGGCTATCCTCGCGATAGAACGGATTCGCGATCAGGTCAGTCCACATTTGCTGATTACGGAAATCAGGACCATTGCCGCCGACGATTTCTGGATGAGCCCGTGTTACAAGCAGAATTCCGTTACGATTCACTTCACCTTGAAGCCGGATTGGCCGGCCGTCAGCAAATTGTTGCCGGTGATTGAACGCACGCTATCGCCATTTGAAGTGCGCCCGCACTGGGGGAAACTTTTCACCCTGGCGCCAGAACGATTGAGGGTGCGCTATGAAAAGTTGCCGGAGTTCGTGGAGCTCAGCAGGAAGTACGATCCCCACGGGAAGTTTCGGAATGACTTCCTCAACACAAACATTTTTTCGTAGAGTTACTTGTCGGACCCTTCGAAAGTTCGAGCGGTCTTGGTGCCCAACGCCGAAGTGTTCTCCGTATTTTGCTTGCTTTCATGCAGCCGTTCCGTCATCGCTCGCGCTTGGTCGAGCGTGAACAAGAGCGCACCCTTGTTGGCGCTGGCGAGTTCTTGAAGATACCAATGCGCCTGCATGATTCCGGAAGCAGAGTGGGAATTCGTTCCCAACAATAGATGCGCGATCTCGTGGGCCATGATGTGGCCAAGCAACGCCGCAGGGTTTTGTTCCTTGCCGCGCTGTTGCGCTACCCTTTGGTAGAAAACATAGCTGTAGCAGCCGATTCCATCCGGAGACATGTAAGAAACGCCTAAAGACGATTCGCTCAGGCCAGGGTCCGGCGGTACGATCCGCATTTGAAAATAGGTGGGGAAAACCGCCTTCCGGCAAATTGCCGTGTCCGGCAAATCTCGAGGTACCACCGGGCAATTGATCCACCGCACATTTACTCCGGCTTGCTCAAAAACCCGCGCGGCGATGATTTCCGCTTCCACTACCAGGCGAACAGGCACGCCGACATCGTTATAGACGGACACGCTGACCGAATTTGTCGAGGAACTTGGGGCCCTCGCCGACACTGTGGATACCGGCAGCAACAAAACTAACCCTAACCAAAGGTACGCGCTTCCCGTCTTTCTTAGCACCGTTCACCTCCGGGTCAGGCGACTGTGGCAGAGGGTGCGGGTACCTCAATGGTTGGCGGGTTACGAGCAGCGCTTCTGTTGGTAACGAGCTAAGTGGCCAGGGAAGAGTCAGATACCGTCGCGGGTAACGCGAGAATCCTGAAACATCGCAGGCAGAAAAACGTAATTAATAGGTAGCTATCGAAATCGGGGAACTCATATGGCCGGCACCTTGCCCTCGAATATCGTTCGTTTTGGGATTTTTGAAGCCAATCTTGAGACCGGCGAACTTCGGCGAAACGGTGCCAGGGTCAAACTTCAAGATCAGCCCTTTCAGCTTCTGGCGTTATTGTTGGCAAGGCCCGGCGAGATTGTGACTCGAGAGCAATTGCGGTCTCAGTTGTGGTCCGACGATACGTTCGTAGATTTTGACCATGGTCTCAACGCAGCTATCAGGCGACTTCGAGATGCTCTGGGCGATAGCGCTGACAACCCGAGGTTCGTGGAGACTCTTTCGCGGCGGGGTTATCGTTTCGTCGCACCGGTCCAAGCACAAACAAATGAAGCGACAGAAAAGGAGCGGCAGGAAAGCGACTCAGGTTCATCAGCGGGACTTTATTGGAGAGTTGCGCTGGCAGTCGTAATCGTACTTCTGGCCGGAAGCGGTGCAGGCTGGATAGCCGCCCGCCATTTTAACCCTGCTGCTAAGGATATTAAATTTACCGAGCTGCGACTCACCGCCAACCCTTCCGACGATCCGGTCTTTAATGCGGTGATCTCTGCGGATGGCAAATATTTGGCTTTTACTGACCGGAAAGGGTTTTATCTGAAAGTCGTTGCAACCGGAGAAACACATTCCATTGTTTTGCCAGAGGGTTTCATCGCGCGACCAGTGAGTTGGTTTCCGGATGGAAGTCACGTTCTTGCTGACAAATTTCCAGGATCTGGAGAACAGTCCAGTGTGTGGCTGGGCTCGAAGTCGTCGAGCACTGAAGAACCGCCGAGCATGTGGAGTATTTCTGTTTTCGGGGGAAATCCGCGCAAACTCCTGGAGAACGCCGAGGCGCGATCCGTTTCGCCGGATGGTTCTCAAATCGCGTTTGTCAGAGGCGAGAAAAACCAGGAAATCTGGCTGGCCTCTTCAGACGGGGAACAAGCGCGAAAAATCGTCGGCGAACCGGGAGATATATTTGGGGCCGCAGCGTGGTCGCCGGATGGCCGCCGTTTGGCTTTCGTGCGGTATGGGTACCATCCGGGCGCTTATGAGGGCTATGTGTCTATCGCGGTGTGCGACCCCACGACTAAGGAAACCAACATCACTCTTTCAGATTTGAAGTTGGGTGATGCGCTGGCTTGGGCTCCCGACGGGCGTTTGATTTATTCTTTGGCGGAGCCGCCGCCCAACCAGAGTGGCTCGAATCTGTGGGCCGTACCATTGGATTCAACGACTGGGCGCCCGATTGGCGCGGCGACACGCCTCACCAACAGTCCCGACAAAAAAATGGGATTGAGCGTATCCGCGAACGGTAAGTCTTTGGTCTTCTTAAAATGGAGTGGAGCGCCACAGATCTACCTGGCCCAGATTGAGGCCCGCACGGGCCGATTGTCGTCTCCCCGCCGTCTGGGCCTTCCTGAGGGGAGAAATCTTCCCTACGCATGGACTTCCGACAGCAAATCCGTGCTTTTCACTTCGGATCGGGATGGACCGACTCACCTGTTCAAACAGGCCGTGGATCAACCGGCGCCGGATTTACTCGTTGGCGGAAAGGATTCAGTGATTCTCGCCAGGGCGAATTCTGATGGCTCAGAAATTTTGTACCTGGTGAGCTCCGATGGGCATGACAATCCGGGCTACGCCAAAATTATGCGCGTGCCTCTCTCCGGAGGCGCTGCAAAATTGGTATTGCAGGATGAGGCTATCGCAAACCTTCAATGCGCACATTCCCCGTCTGTGCTTTGTGTCTTCAGCCAGTCCTTACCGAACGCTGTTCGATTCGTACTTTTTGATCCTGTGAGTGGCGCGAAAAAGGAACTGACGAGCATCGAGGGTGCCACGGGATACAAATATAATTGGAGCCTTTCCCCGGACGGCTCCGCCATCGCGACTGCAGTATGGCGAGGCAATCAAATTCAATTTCTTTCAACCACAAATGGTTCGACGAGATCGCTGGTAGTGAAGGGTCAAGGCGGAATTTTGGCCCTTGACTGGGGTGCTGATGGCCGGAGCCTCTGGGCAAGTTCGTCGGCGCCCTCGGGAGCTGAAAGGCTCATCCACATAGATATGCGCGGGGAGATGAGACCGATGTTGGAGGATCCGGACAGGGACATTGGATGGGCGATCCCTTCACCAGACGGGCATCGCGTCGCACTATGGGAAGCAAGTGGAAGCGCGAACGCTTGGTCGCTACAAGGATTTTGAGCAACCGATAGGATCCGTCGGCCCCATCAAAGGATAATCGCGGCTTCTTTTCTGGACTGGCAAGCATATAAAATGCCCTGATGATCCAGGCGGCCGAAATTGTTTTTCTTACAATGCTGCTTTTTGTGGTGGTTTTCGCAGCACTGGCTCGCAAGCTGGAGACCCCTTATCCAATTGTGCTGGTAGTGGCCGGGTTGATACTCGGCTTTGTACCGGGAATCCCCAGGATTCCGCTGAATCCCGACGTAATTTTTCTGCTGGTCTTGCCGCCACTGTTGTACTCCGCGGCGTGGCTTACTTCGTGGCGAGAGTTCAAATACAACCTGGCGAGTATTCTTCTGCTGGCATTCGGGCTGGTTGGATTCACGGTGCTGGGTGTGGCGTATGCCGCGCACTGGGTTTTCCGGGGATTCGACCTACGGCTCGGATTTGTGTTGGGAGCAGTGGTGGCGACTACGGACGCCATTGCCGCGACGGCGATATTTAAGAGGATAGGGCTTCCCGAAACCATCGTCGATATTCTCGAGGGCGAGAGTCTGACGAATGACGCTACGGGGCTGCTCGCGCTGGAATTCGCGGTGGCAATGGTTGTGAAAGGTGAAACACCTACGCTTGCGTCCGGGGTGCTGCGGCTGACTTATCTAATCGTCGCGGGAGTGGCGATCGGAATGGCAGTGGGATTACTGGTCAAATGGATTCAGCCGCACATTGATGACGGTCCAATCGAAATCGTAATCAGTATCTTGATTCCTTACTCGGTATATCTGGCCGCGGAAGTTGTCCACGCTTCGGGAGTAATGGCGGTTGTGACCTGTGGATTGTATTTGAGCCGCCAGAGTTCGCACTTATTCACTGCGAGCGTGCGGTTGCAAACGTGGGCGGTGTGGGATTCGCTGACCTTCGCGATTAATGGGTTAGTGTTTGTGCTGATCGGGCTGCAGTTGCCATACGTGTTAGCCGGGATTAGGGATTATAACGTGCGTCAGCTTGTGCTGTATGGGGCGTTATTCAGCGTCATAGTGATCGTGCTGCGGCTCTTGTGGATGTACCCTGGCGCGTATCTCGCTTATTTCATTCGTTCACGGATTTTGCATCAGAATAACGTGCCTCCATCTCCAAAACAGATTTTCGTGGTGGGGTGGACGGGCATGCGCGGGGTTGTCGCGCTGGCGGCGGCCATTTCCTTGCCGGAAACGCTGGCGAATGGCAGCGAATTCCCGGAGCGGAATTTGATTATCTTTCTGACTTTCAGCGTGATTTTTGTGACCCTCGTGCTGCAGGGACTGACGCTGCCTCCGCTGATTCGTGCTTTGGGACTGGCTGAAGGTCACGGGAGCGACGCCGAAGAAGAACAGGAAGCGCGCAGAATTATCACCAGCACGGCGCTTGCGCACTTGGAAGAAGCGCGTGGGCAAGACGTTTCGGATTTCGATTCGGTGTACGATGATATCGCGCGTCGTTATGCGCGGCGGCTGGCAAGTCTGACCAAAGAAGGCACCGAGGGCGATGCCATGAGCAACCGGGAGTTGCTACGCTATCGCACTATTCTGGGAGAACTTTTACCGTTAGAGCGAAGAACCGCCGTTCGGCTTCGAAATGAAGGGCGCATCAATGACGAAGTTCTCCGCAAGATCGAACATGAACTGGATTTGAGTGAATCGCGGCTCGCGTTGAGTTAGGTGGAGGCGAGATCGTCAATCGGGATCCTGATGTGTGACGATGTGGACATCCACAGCTGGAGCGTCGCGCAAGAAACGGTGAATGGCCCATAAGTAAAAAAGTTTGCGCAAACCAGTCACAGCGGCGCGACCAAAAATTACTTGCGTGACATGTTTTTCCCGCGCGAATGCTGCCATGGTATCCGCGATGCTTTTACCTTTTATTCTAACCACCTTTGCTCCCAAGTCGCCAGCGAAGCGGATGTTGGCCTCTAAAGATTTATGACTGGGGCTTTGATTTTCCGTCTCGGTGTCCACATGGACGACGTAGAGCTCGGCGTCCAGGCGCCGAGCCATGCGGGCGCCGCGAGCGATCAAGTATTGGCCGGAAGGATTCGAACTGATGCAAACGGCCAATCTTTCGCGCACCGGCCAGTTTTTTTCGATGTCCTTGGCAGCCATGTAAGATTCCAGGCTGCGATCGACGTGTTCAGCGACCTGGCGCAGGGCAAGTTCGCGCAAAGCGATCAAATTGCCGCGCCGAAAAAAATTGTGCAGCGCCTGATGCACTTTGTGTTTGGAATAAACGTCCCCGCGTTCCATGCGCTGCTGGAGCGCTTCGGGAGTAAGGTCCACCATCACCGTTTCATTGGCCATTAAGGGGACCCAGTCGGGAACCGTTTCGCGCACGGTGACGCCGGTAATGCTGTGGACCGTGGGCGCCAGGCTTTCCATGTGTTGAATATTTAACGTGGAAAGCACATCGATTTTGGCATTGAGAAGTTCCTGCAAATCTTCGTAGCGCTTGCGATGCTTGCTGCCGGGAATGTTGGTGTGGGCCAACTCATCCATGAGAACGACGGCGGGATGCCGGGCGATGATGGCATCCACGTCCATCTCTTCAAAGACCGTGCCTTTGTATTCAATGCGGCGGCGAGGCACGGTTTCAAGGTCCGGCACGAGGTCTTCAACGCCCTTGCGGCCGTGAGTTTCGATGAAGCCGATGACCACGTCTTCACCGCGGTTGTGGCGCCGGATGCCTTCGCTCAACATGCTGTAGGTTTTTCCCACGCCGGGGGCATAGCCGAGAAAAAGTTTGAAGATGCCCTTGGATTTCTCCGGGGCGCGAGTCTTCTCGAGCCAGTCTTCAGGTTTTTTCGGCATCGGGCGTCTTACACCATCAAGGTATGAACGGCTGAGCTAGAATACAGCGGTGCTCTCTCGTCTTCCAATTCGCTTCCTGCATGCCGTTGCAGCGCTGGGCATTTTGGCCGTTATTACTTTTTTTTATCGCGACGTACTGCGAGTCAATCAAACCACCGTAGCGCTTACTTTTGTGGTTGCGATTTTAGCAGTTTCGACCTTTTGGGGCTTTACCGTTTCGGCGTTCATGTCCGTGGCCGCGATGCTGGCTTTCAATTACTTTTTTCTTCCCCCGGTCGGGGCATTTACCATCGCCGATCCGCAAAACTGGGCGGCGCTGTTTGCGTTCCTGGCGGCATCGCTTATCGCCAGCCAGCTCGCAGCACGCATGCGTAAGGAGGCCGATGAAGCGCAGCGGCGGCGTAATGAACTGGAGAGGCTTTACACCTTTAGTCAGACATTGCTGGTGTCGGGAAATGTAATTACTTTACTTAACGCGATTCCCAGTCACATCGTCGAGACATTTGAAGTGGGAGCGGCGGCGCTTTACCTCGAAAACAAAAACAAGTTTTATCACTCCGGCGGCGCGTCGCACTTCGAGGACGAAGAGCTTAAGCGAGCGACTGTCCGGGATGAACCGTTGCGCGATCCAGGACGCAGCCTGTCTTTTGTTCCTGTACACATGGGCGCCCGCGCGATCGGGAGCCTGGGAATCTCGGGTCAAATGTTATCGCGGGAAACATTGGACGCGCTGGGCTCCATGATTGCCATTGCCTTTGAGCGGGCACGCGCGGTGGAAGAACTGGGAAAAACAGAGGCCACCAGGGAAGGCGAACGTTTGAAATCAGCCTTGCTGGATTCCGTGACGCATGACTTTCGCACGCCGCTAACCTCCATCAAGGCGTCGGTGACGAGTCTCCTGTCCGAGCACCACGTGGCAGACCCGCAAGAACACGAACTGCTGACGGTGATCGACGAAGAGTGCGATCGCCTGAATCAGCTTGTAGGTGACGCTGCAGAAATGGCGCAGCTGGATGCGGGCGAATTCGAATTGAATCTGGCGCCGAACGCGATGAATGAAATTGTTTCGGCGGCACTGACGTATTGCAAAATGTTGTTGGGATCGAGAACGATACGCATGGAGGTCCCTGAGACGCTTCCCTCAGTGCGCGCCGACTTTAATCGCGTACGCGACGTACTGGTGCGGTTAATTGAAAACGCCGATGCTTATTCTCCGAAGGAGAAGCCGATTACTATTACGGCTGAGGCCAACGCGAATTTCGTACTCACCAGCGTGGCCGACCAAGGGCCGGGAATCGAAGACATGGAGCTGGGGCTGATCTTTGACAAATTTTATCGTGGGAAGGATCAGCGTTACCTCGTTCAAGGAACGGGGATGGGATTGCCGATCGCAAAAGCCATCATTCAAGCGCACGGCGGAACAATCAGCGTGGCCAGCCAGCGCGACCATGGTTCCGTGTTTTCTTTCACTCTGCCCATCGATTCGTCGGCGAGCAAGACGCGATGAAAGCCGCGACGATACTGGTCGTGGACGACGAACCGCAAATTCGCCGTGTACTGCGCACAACGCTGACCGCAGAGGGCTACACCATCATTGAAGCGCGCGATGGCACGGAGGCCTTCGAGAAGGTCCGCGACGCTAAGCCTGATCTGATTCTCTTAGATATGAATATGCCCGGAGTGGACGGGCTGCAAACATGCCGCGAGATTCGCACCAGTTCGGAAGTTCCCATCATCATGCTCACGGTGCGAAGCGCGGAGAAAGACAAGGTTCGGGCGCTGGACGCTGGTGCCGACGACTACGTAGTGAAGCCGTTTGGTATTCAGGAATTGTTGGCGCGTGTCCGCGCGTTGCTGCGACGCGCAGCGGAAGATCAGGATGCGGGCGCGCTGGTATCGAAAGAACTTAATTTTGATTTTGAAAAGCGCGACATTTGGGTGCGGGGGATGCAAGTCCATTTGACGCCCAAGGAATTCGCTGTGCTTAAGGAATTGGTGGCCGCGGATGGCCGGCCGATCTCACATCGCAGGCTGTTGCAGTCCGTCTGGGGGCCTGAGTATGGAGAAGAGACGGAATCGTTGCGTGTGGTAATCAACCAGCTTCGAAAAAAAATTGAACTGAATCCAGCCAAACCAAAATATATTCACACCGAGCCGTGGGTAGGTTACCGCTTCAACGTGCCGGCAGACGCGAAAAGCCAAAATCTGTAGAGATGCGTTTTGTGAGGTCTTGAGCGGATCAGTCCGGAAAGTTGAGCCGCTTTTGTAGAGCAATGAAGCGAGGATTAGACCGCAGCGGGTCAACCTCGGGCTCAACCTTGAGAAAGACCAGACCGTTCGAGCGATCTGCGAAAGCCCTTTCCATCCAGTCCATGGCCGTTTCGGTTTTGCCTAACCCGATGTACACGATAGCGACGTAAAACGGGGAAACATACTGTTTCTTGGACTGCGCCATCAGCTGCTGGAGTAATCGCAGCGCTTCCTCCTGATTCCCAGAGAGCGCGTCGGCATGCGCCAGGGCGGAGATCATCAACGGGCTGTTGTGGGAAAGTTCAACGGCCCTTTGCAGCTCGGCGCGGGCGAGATTGAATTCACGCTTTTGCTCGTAGGCCTGGCCAAGTATGAAATGCGCCCACTCGTAGGAGGGATCCATTTCCAAAGTGTCGCGGAGTTGCTCGATGGAGCGGTCGTACTGACGCGCCAGATATAAACGCCATCCCAAGCTCGAATTAATGCTGATGGAAAGCGGATCGAGATCGCGAGCCTTCTTTATTTGTTCAAGGCTTTCGTCAAAGCGTCCCATAGCGATGGAATACAGAGAATATCGCTGGTAGGCGGTGGCGTATCTAGGGTCCATCTGAATGGCCTGCTGGAAACCTTCCGCCGCGCCAGTCCAATCCCAGTCATAGTTGAATTTCGCAGTGGCGAGAGAGGTCTCGGCCTCGGCCAGAGTAGGATCTATTTCCAGCGCGCGAATCGCGGCGGCTTTGGCTTTGGGCGCAGCCTCGGCGGCCGGCAGACTTCCATAGATGGTCGCGCCGATGATTCCATAACAATCCGCCAGGCCCGCATAGGCCAAAGCATATTGCGGGTCTCTGCGGGTGGCGTCCTCAAAGTATCCGATGGCCTTTGTGAATCCCTCGGTGGATCTTCTGTTCCAGTAATAGCGGCCCTTCAGATAATCCTCGTAAGCAGCGGGGCTGACGGAAGGATTTGTTGCCAAGCGCTGTTTATCTTCGGGGCTGAGGTTGATGCGAATCTGGTCCACGATGGCGGACGAAACTCGATTCTGCAATGCCAGCACGTCGCCGAGCTGGCTCTCATACGTGTCGGCCCAGAGATGATGATCGGTGGAGACTTGAACGAGCTCGGCGGTGATTCTAACGCGGTTTCCAGCCTTTAATACCGTGCCCTCAACAACGGCATCGACTTTCAGATCTCTGGCGATTTCGGAGAGTGGCTTGTGCGTGCCCTTGTAGGCCATAGCTGTTGAGCGCGAGATGACTCGCAGTGAACGGATTTTGGCGAGATTAGCGGTTAGTTCGTCGGTCATGCCAGCGGCAAAATAATCTTGCTCCGTGTCGCCAGACAGATTCTCGAGCGGTAAGACAACCAGCGACATGTTGTGTGCGGGATTTATTTTCCCGGACTCCCAACCTCTGACGAAATGAACGGCCAAGCCGGAAAGGACAGCAAAGAGCAGCACTGCCGCCGACAGCAGCGCAATGCGTGGCAGCGTTAGCCAGCCTCTGGCGTTCGAGCGAGCGGCCAATTCATGGTGATCGGCAGAGAACTGCGCCGGAGCATCGGGTGAAAGTAAACCGGCAGAAGAATTCAGCTGCGGGTCGCTGCCAGGAATTATTTTTGGCGCCGAGTGGATTTCTTCCACGGGCGCAATGAAGCGGTAACCGCGTCGCGGCAATGTCTCGATGAAGCGGGGTTTGTCGGGAGAATCGCCGAGCGCTTCTCGCAAGCGCATCACGGCGTTGTTCAGTCCGTGATCGAAATCTACAAAGGTGTCGCCTGGCCACAGACGCACGCGGAGGTCGTCGCGCGTAATTACCTGACCGGGTTGTTCCAGAAGCATCGCGAGAATCTGAAAAGGCTGTTCGGCCAACTTTAGGCGTAAGCCATGCTTACGCAACTCGAACGCTTTGAGATCGATCTCAAACACGCCGCAGCGAACCATCTTGGAAGGATGGGAGGGGTGCTGCATATAGTCGGCCAAGCCGTGTGGGAGTATAGCGCCCGAAGACGTACAGCGTCAAAAAAGGCTCGTGACTTTAATAGCTAAGTCGCTATTTTTCAGTAACAAAGGAGGCGATGCAGAAAGGGCTTCGATAGGATGGATTACGGATTGTGCTGATTCAGGGAATTACGCAAAGTGTCGCCACTAAATCGCAGCCGCTTAAAAGCGATTGGCATACTCGTGCAGGAATGAACCGCACAGTTGTGGCGGTCAACTTTAGCTCGTCGTGCGCGTCCGTGGAGGGAATATGTCCTTAGTCTCAAAAATATACATGCGACTACATTGGCTGCTTGTCGTTGCGCTGGTCGCAAACTTCCAGATGGCATGGGTGGCACCCGCCAAAGCGCAAGTCTCAGGAGCCACGCTATCGGGGTTGGTAACTGATGAGCAAGGCAGCCCGGTGGCCAACGCTACTATTAGTATCAAGAACGCCGGTACCGGCGTTACCCGGGAAGTAACCTCCAACTCGGACGGCATTTATTCGGCGCCCAACCTATTGCCGGGCGAATATGAAGTGACCATTACTGCGCCGGGTTTTCAGACGCTGACGGAAAAAGGCATCACCTTAACAGTAGGCGGGCAACAGTCTGTGAATTTGAGCCTGAAGGTCGGTTCACTGAGTCAAACGGTGCAAGTAAACGCCGCGGTCGCCGAGATTCAGACTACATCTTCAACGGTAAGTTCCACGGTAGACTCCACAACTGTCCGGGAGTTGCCATTGAACGGACGAGATTGGACTTCGCTCGCGGCGCTTGAGCCGGGCGTCAACAATATTCCGAACCAAGTGGGGACGGGATTCAGCGCCAATAAAGGGAATCGCGGATTTGGGAACCAGTTAAGCAACAGCGGGCATCGCGCCAATGAGAATACCTACCGTGTAAACGGCGTCAGTATCAACGACTATTCGAATGGTTCCCCGGGTGGAGCCTCGGGCTTGAACCTAGGCGTGGATGGTATTCAGGAGTTTTCCGTACTGACCAGCAACTATACGGCGGAATACGGGCGGACGTCGGGAGCGGTAATAAACGCAATCACGAAGAGCGGTACCAACGATCTGCATGGAACGGCCTTTTTCTTCGATCGTGACAAAGTCTTTGACGCCAAGAATTACTTTGATGGGCCCGGTCCGATTCCCTCCTTCCGACGCGTGCAGTTTGGCGCGTCCGGCGGCACAGCCATCATCAAAGATAAAACGTTTGTGTACGGAACGTATGAGGGAGTGCGTCAAAACAGGCCCGGCACACAGTTAATTCGCGTGCCTTCCAATGAGGCACGTAACGGTTTGTTGTGCGTACCCTCGACGCCGGGCGGAAAAGACTGCGCTGCGCTTGTAGCCGTTCCGGTGGATTCGCTGGTCGCGCCTTATCTGGCGCTATGGCCCTGCCCGGCCACTTGCCAAACTGCAACGAATACGGATTCGGTGCAGTTCGGAGTAGCTCTGCCGACTATTTCGAATGAAAATTATGCCACCGGGAGAGTGGACCAAAAATTTTCCGACAACGATAACCTGACGGTCAGCTACTTTTTCGATTCCGGGCCACAGTCGCAACCAGATCCGTTGCAAAACACAATCCATCAGGTTTTTTCTCGCCGACAGACGGCCAGCGTGGAAGAGACGCATATTTTCAACCCGGCATTGATCAATACCGTGCGGGTAGGACTCAGTCGTGTTCGAGGGGATATCAATTTGCCGGTTTCCGGCGACGCCGTTGCCACCAATAAGAGTCTTGAGGTGGCGCCGGGCGCCATTGGTCCGCCACAAATCGGAGTTCCTGGAGTGGTGACGACTGCGATTGGTCTCGGCGGCCTCAATCGCTTCTTGCACCGCTGGACCTCCGCCCAAGTTTACGACGATGCTTTCGTGAGCAAGGGGGCGCATTCCATCAAGTTTGGGTTTGCGTTCGAACGTATGCTGTACAACGTTCTGGAGCAATTGAGCCCCAATGGCAGAGTGAATAACTTTGCCCAGCCAAAAACCGGCCCTTGTTCCGTATTTACCTCTGGTGGTTTGTGCCTGCTGCTAGAGAATGCTCCGCAGAGATTAAATGCGCTGGCACCTGGTGGCTCGAGTGAAGTGGGTATCCGAGAGAGCCTATTCGCCGGCTACGTTCAGGATGATTGGCGTTTCCGACCGAACCTCACATTTAACATCGGGCTGCGCTATGAATTCACAACCCTGCCGAGAGATGCGAACAACAGGATTCAGGAAATTACCACCCTGGTCAATTGCGCTACACCGGGAGTTCCTCCCAGCCTCAGCAGTCCATGCGGTCCGCAACAGGTCGACACCTTTATCAGAAACAATCCCACCACTAAAAACTTTGAGCCGCGAATCGGCTTCTCATGGGATCCGTTCAAGGACGGAAAAACAGCAGTGCGTGGTGGCTTCGCCATCTTTGATGTGCTGCCACTACCCTACGAATTCGGGCTCAACACCGCGGCCACAGCGCCATTTCAGATCATTGGATTTGACAACAAGGCGACATTGGGCAGTGGCATCGATCCAAACATCAGTTTTAATCCCCAAAACATCAGAAATCGTTATATCGACCAGAACCCCCATCGCGCTGATGTGCTGAATTGGAACTTCAACATCCAACGGCAGATGGGGTCTGCCTGGACGCTAATAGTGGGCTATGTGGGCTCCCGTTCTGTGCATCTTTCCGTGGCAGCCGATGACATCAACTTAGTTCCGCCAGTCCAAACGTCTGCAGGAATACTCATTCCGTCGAATACTTATCAACTAGATCCGAACTGGGCGGGTGCCAACGGAGGAGTCGTGCCCGGGCCCCCGGGCGGAGCCGGAATCCGCCCGGTGATTTTTGACGGCGAGTCGACTTATCACGGCTTCCAGACGCAATTGAAAAGAGAAATGACGCATGGGTTACAAGGACAGTTGTCCTACACGCTCGGCAAATGCCGTGACACGAGCTCCGCGCCAGTAACGGGCGACACCTATGTGAATTCCATCGCTGTGCCTTTGCTTCTGAGCAAGACGTATCGAATCGGCGCATGCGATTTCGACGTGCGTAACACGCTTGTGGGAACGATGATCTGGGATGTCCCTGGTCCCAAAAGCGGTGTGGCGTCGTACGTGGCAGGAGGATGGGAAGTCGGAACGATTGTTACCGCTACGAGTGGATCTCCATTCACGGTGACATTTGGCGGTGGCGGCGATCCTCTCAATACCGGCTTCAACGGTGACTTCTCCATGGATTTTGCGGACCTGATCGCCGGATGCAACGCCACGCCAGGAGTTGCCAGCAATGCGAAAGGGCAGTTACTGGCGTTCAATCCGAGTTGCTTTACGGCTGCGCCGGCGGTCGCGGGAGGAGTTTTGGTTGGCAATTCGGGCCGTAACCGCTTCTATGGACCTGGGTTTACCACGGTGGATTTTTCCTTGTTTAAGAACTTTTCCTTCAAAGAAAGATTCAGGGTGCAATTTCGTTCAGAGTTTTTTAACATCCTGAATCATCCCAACTTTGCAGCACCAAATTTTTTGAATGACTCTAACAATTCCTTCGAGACTACAAATGCTGGAGTCATCGGTTCTACATCCACGTCCTCGCGTCAGATTCAATTGGGGCTCAAACTGGTCTGGTGACGCGCTCACTTCGCTGAGCAAGGTAGACCGGCAACGTTGCTCCTTGCTCAGTGTTTGTTCCCGCAAGTGTGTGGCAGTAGAAACAAGATCCGCGTCAGCTCTGTTGCGGTTCGCTTTATTGACTAGTACCAGATTCGAGACTTACAGGTTTGTTTAAGATCATGAACCCCACGATTCATTCCAGCGACCGTAAGTCCAAGGTATGGTCCGTGATCCGCGTCTCCAGCGGAAATTTCCTGGAGATGTACGACTTCATGGTGTTTGGTTACTATGCCGCCGCCATAGGCAACGCATTTTTCCCGAGCGGAAATCCGTACGGTTCGTTAATGCTGTCGTTGATGACTTTTGGCGCGGGATTTTTGATGCGCCCCTTGGGAGCTTTGGTGCTCGGAGCGTACACGGACCGCAATGGCCGGCGCGCTGGGTTGTTGTTGACGTTAGGAATGATGTCGATCGGGATTTTTTCCATCGCGTTCATGCCCAGCTACGCGACCATTGGTTTGCTCGCCCCAATACTTGTTTTGACTGGACGGCTTCTTCAGGGGTTTTCCGCGGGAATGGAACTCGGTGGCGTCTCGGTGTATTTGTCGGAGATCGCCACTCCGGGTCACAAGGGATTTTATGTAAGTTGGCAATCGGGCAGCCAACAAGTGGCGGTGATGTTTGCAGCCTCCGTGGGCGTGATGCTTAATTCCATCCTGTCTACTGAAAAGATGCAGCGTTGGGGATGGCGCGTTCCACTGCTTCTCGGTTGCCTTATCATTCCGTTTCTATTCAGACTAAGAAAATCTCTGGCGGAAACCGACGAGTTCCTGGCGCGCAAACACCGGCCGAACACCGCGGAGATTTTTCGTTCGCTAAGAAATAATTGGGCGATCGTGCTGGTGGGCACGTTCATGGTCACCATGACGACCGTGTCGTTCTACATGATTACCGCGTACACGCCCACGTTTGGAAACTCCGTGCTGCACCTGGCGAGCATCGACAGCTTGATTGTGACTTTATGCGTGGGCGCGTCGAATCTTTTTTGGCTGCCCATCATGGGTGCGTTGTCTGACCGCATTGGAAGGCGGCCTTTGCTGTTCGGGTGCACGTTGCTGATGTTGATCACCGCTTATCCGGCGATGCTTTGGCTGGTCAGGGAGCCATCATTTGCCAGGTTGTTGACTGTCGAATTGTGGCTATCCTTTATCTATGGTAGCTACAACGGCGCCATGGTGGTGGCGCTTACGGAAATTATGCCAGTGGACGTCAGAACATCGGGATTTGCTCTGGCTTACAGCCTGGCTACGGCAATTTTTGGCGGATTCACACCGGCACTAAGTACGTACCTGATTCATATTTCAGGCAACCGTGCGGTTCCAGGTTTGTGGCTTTCTTTCGCCGCCGCGTGCGGGTTAGTCGCTACGATTTTCGCCAAGCCTCAGTCCGTGAAAGCGGACGCGCAGCAGGAACTCGCGCTGCAATCTTGAAGCAGCACCCTTACTTACAGCCGTCTTCATGGCTTCGAATTCGATAGAGAAGGTATATGACTACCGCGACATTTATGACCAGCACCAGAATTTTCGTAGCGCTGGAATCGCGATATAGCTCGTAAACCTCCAACGGCACGAGCGAACTGGTGATGATTATAGTGAACCACTCGGCCCAAAGTTTCACGAGCCAGAGTCCGATTCCCTCGGTTAGAAACAGTCCAGCATAGATAAAGCTTACGACACCGAGGCCCCTTACTTTAGCGGGCGAAAGATTAGACACCTTCTCAATCCCTCTCTCCAGCCAGCGGTTTTCGGGATCCAGACCGCACGTAGTAATCCAATATTCCAGTGTGCTACCCATGTCCCGATGAATGAGCTTCAGGGCGCCCACGCCGAGGGCGATGAGAATTAACGCTTTTACCAGCTTAAATAGCGCAATTAGTCGAATCACGGTGCTGTCAGAAGATCTCATGTGGGCGCTTATTGTAGCGCCAATCGGCGAAAGCACTGACGCTGCGAGATGAATCCTCAAGCAAGGCGATTTCAAGTGCGTAAATGGACTGTTTTAAAATTTCCACGCGCTATTTTTTATGGTCCGGATGAATGCCCTAACCAGCGCATAAAAGCCATACGTTAAACACCTTAGTAAAATATTACAGGATTCCGGCGTTGAACACTCCCAATCAGCGAGTCATACTTTTATTTGTGGAGTGTACGAATCAGTTAGTCGTGGAAGTCATACCCAAGGAGGAATAATGAAAGCTGGATACCAATACCTTACTTTTCTTCTCCTGACGGCTGCACTAAGCGCACCCGCAGCGGTAGTTAGCAGAGCAGCGACGCAGGATGAACACCGGGACGAACGTCGTGATGAGCATCGCGATCACAAACGTGTATACGATCGCGCTCACAAGGATTATCACAATTGGGATGACAATGAGGATCGCTACTACCATCGATATTACAACGAGAATCACAGAGAGTACCGCGACTACTCAAAGCTTAATCGGAGAGATCAGGACAATTATTGGAAGTGGCGTCACGAACATGGTGATGATAATCACTAAATTCTAGCGTTCACACACGCAGTCAAAATGCACGGGGCAGCCTTAACGGGCTGCCCGTCGTATTTTATAAAGGTGGAATTCGCCGTCGTGCCCTGGGGTGCCAATTTTTTGTCATTCGCATGTTTACCTGCTGGCGCGTAAGGTAGACGTAGCCCGGGAGGGCCAGAGATTCTTGAAGGGCGAGTTCCGCATTTTATTTCTTTATGAGGTTGCCGAGGCTATACGCCTGGATGTGCTGCGAGCTCTGGTCGAACCAGGTGGTGTGCAGCCCTCGATCGGTTTGACTCCTCCGATCCCGCACTATTTGCACTTTGAGAGATCGCCGGTTGTCGAGGCCATCCATCCGATGGTCTTGAAGGCCGGTGAACACATAGAGGGGAAAACCAATTATTACGACTACGGAGTGGTCAGCATTGAGCTTGAGTTACCGTTCGAGTGCGACGATTGGGGTACTTTGGTTCAGAAGTCCAGTCAATGGATTGGCGCGCCGGAACTCGAAAGCCGGGCCACCGAATTACTTCACACGACTTTGAAACACGCCACCCCTGCTCTGGTAAAACCTTACGATACCTGGCTCAAAGAGGACTATTACGTTATACAACTCCGCGAAATACGGGGAGCCGATGGCCACAGCCTGGCCTCTGAAGAATTGCTTGCGTCGCACGGCCCAGAAATAGCCCAACTGGTTCGAGGGGAATCGGCATTGTTATCCGATGCGGAGCGGCAGGAAGTCTTGCAATCGAGCATCTCCTACTCCCACATGGATTTGCTGGTAGTAGGTTGGGGTGGCGCTCTAGTCTACGGAGCCTCGGAAGTCGCGGCGACAACCATACAACTGCTGGAATATGCCAATACCCAGCTGCTGGAATTTCGTTATTACGACACATTGCTCACGAGCCTCCTTGACGGAGTGTATCGTTCACTTGAGCGCCAAGGCGGTTTGCTTACTGCCTGGAGGCTCTCCCGTGAAGCGGCCCGGTTGAACACCATCCGTCTGGATGTTATGGAATTGACCGAGAAGGTTGATAATGCGGTAAAGTTTTTGAGCGATATGTTCTATGCGCGCCTTTACAATTTGATTGCCGCTAAGGTTGGCGTGCCCGATTATCGCGGACTGGTGGACCAGAAACTGCGCACCGCCGGTGAGCTGTACAGATTTATGGTGGACCAGTTTAATCAAACCCGCAGCTTCGTCCTGGAGCTGGCGGTAGTAATCATTCTAATAGTTGACCTCGCCTTTCTGTTTCGTGGCAAGTAGCGAGCCACCCGCGACCCTAGGAGCACAACTGCCCGCACCCAATATTAAGCTCGGCTGTATCCAAACACCGGTTACTATTCGTCCCATAAATGAGGGGTCTCTGGGCCCCAGTCCCGAATAACGTGAGGATAAGGAACCCCTTTGCCTGCTGATCAGAATGAGCATCCAGCTATCGGGCCCGAACATCAGCTATCTCCGCCGACAGACGCGCCGCCACCCAGGCGGAGCACAGCCGTGCGGGTCATCATGTGGGTTGTGATCCTGCTGGTGTTCGGGCTGGGCTTCTGGCTGGTATTGCGTCACCAGGATGCAACCACGGTCAAAGCACCCAGAGGAGGCGGTGGGCCGGTTACGGTGACGACGGTAACTGCACAGCAGGGCGACATCGGCGTATACCAGGATGCCATCGGCACGGTAACGCCGGTTTACACCTCTTCGATCACCAGCCAGGTGAATGGCATTGTGACCGAGGTGTACTACAAAGAGGGTCAGATCGTGCACAAAGGCGATCCCCTGATAGAGATTGATTCCCGACCGTACCGCGCCACGCTCATGCAGGCGCAGGGCACGCTGGAGCGGGACCAAAATGTTTTGGCGATGGCCAAAATGGACCTGCAGCGCTACCACGAAGCGTGGGATCGCCGAGCCATACCAAAGCAACAACTGGACGATCAAGAAAAAATTGTGCTGCAAAACCAGGGTACGGTGAAGCTTGACGAGGGCACCGTGCAGTTCGATCAGGTCCAGGTGAGCTACTGCCATATCGTGGCGCCCATTACCGGCAAGGTTGGTTTGCGGCTGGTCGACCCGGGAAACGTGGTGCAGTCTTCGGGAACAACAACGCTGGCGGTCATTACGCAAATATCGCCCATCACTGTAATTTTCACTATTTCGGAAGACAATCTCGGGCCAGTGCAGGAGCGTTTACGCAACAAGGCGGTACTGACCGTAGATGCATTTGACCGTGGCGGGCAACAGAAAATAGTTTCTGGAAAATTGCTGACGCTGGACAACCAGATCGACACCACTACAGGAACAGTCAAAGCGCGCGCTTCGTTCGAGAACAAAGACGGTGCGTTATTTCCAAATCAGTTCGTTAATGTTCGATTGCTGGTGAATACGCTCCACGATGCCACCTTAATTCCCAGTTCGGCAATCCAACATAACGGGCAGACTGCGTTTGTTTATGTCCTGCAGGACAACACCGCACATATGCGCACGATTAAAGCAGGCGTGACCGACGGCGGAATTGCGCAAGTCACGGGCGTGTCTCCCGGGGAAGTGCTGGCAAACAGCAGCTTTGATAAATTGCAGGACAACTCGAAAGTTGTCATCGCCTCCAATCCACCGACGCCCAGCAACAGTTCTGGCGGACCCCACCCGCAAGGAAGTGGTTCTGGCGGCAGAAACCCCAACGCGCCAGGAAGTGCCGGTAGTCCCGGAAACGCGGCTGCTCCGGGGCATACCTCTACTCCGGGAAACGCTAACAATCAGGGGAGCACGCCTCATTGAGTCCGTCACGTCCGTTCATTTTGAGGCCGGTTGCGACGGCGCTGCTAATGGCCGCCATATTACTGGTGGGCATTGTGAGTTACACGCAACTGCCAGTTTCCGCGTTGCCCCAAGTTGACTATCCCACTATCCAGGTACTCACTTTTTATCCTGGCGCGAGCCCCGACGTGGTGGCCACGACGGTAACCGCACCGTTAGAGCGGCAGTTTGGCCAGCTGCAGGGACTCAGTCAGATGACGTCCAGCAGCTCGGGCGGCACCTCCGTCATCGTGCTGCAGTTCACATTGACTCTGAATATTGATGTCGCGGAAGAAGAAGTGCAGTCCGCGATCAACGCTTCGCAAAACTTTCTACCCGCGAACCTTCCTTCGCCGCCAATTTACAGCAAGACAAATCCCGCGGACGCTCCGGTGCTGACCTTGGCGGCTACGTCGAGCACCATTCCGCTTTCGCAGGTGGAAGACCTGGTGGATACGCGGCTGGCTCCCAAAATTTCTCAATTGAGCGGCGTTGGACTGGTCACCATCAGCGGCGGTCAAAAACCCGCAGTACGCATTCAAGCGAATCCGGCGGCGCTATCTTCCTATGGAATTAATTTGGAAGACTTGCGTACCGCGGTTACGCAAGCCAGCGTCAATGCCGCAAAGGGAAATTTTGACGGTCCGCGCCAGGACTACCAGATCGACGCCAACGATCAATTGGTCACCAGCAAGGATTACAGAAGTGTAGTGGTCGCCTACCGCGACGGGGCGCCGGTGATGCTCACCGACGTGGCGAATATCGTGGATGGCGTGGAAAACAAGAATCAAGCCGCGTGGATGAATAAGACGCCGGCGGTCATTGTGAACGTACAACGGCAACCCGGTGGAAACACCATCAGCGTTGTAAAGCGGATAAAAGCGCTGCTGCCACAACTGGAAGCGAATCTTCCCAAAGGTATCGATATCACTACACTCACGGACCTGACTACACCGATTCAGGCGTCAGTGTCGGACGTGGAGTTTGAATTGATGCTGACGATCGCGCTGGTCGTCATGGTGATCTTTCTGTTTTTGCGGAACCTGTACGCGACGATTATTCCCAGCGTGGCGGTGCCGCTCTCACTGGTGGGAACGTTTGCGGCGATGTACGCCCTGGGCTATAGCCTGGATAACTTGTCGCTGATGGCGCTGACCATCTCCACCGGATTTGTTGTTGATGACGCCATCGTCATGGTCGAAAACATTTCGCGATATATCGAGGCTGGCGAACCTCCCATGCAGGCGGCGTTAAAAGGCGCCGAGCAGATTGGCTTCACGATTTTATCTTTGACGGTTTCGCTGATCGCGGTGTTGATTCCACTGCTTTTCATGGGAGACGTTGTGGGGCGGCTGTTCCGAGAATTCGCGGTGACCTTGGCAGTCACCATCGTGGTATCGGCGGTGGTTTCTTTGACGCTCACGCCGATGATGGCTTCACGCATCCTGAAGCACAATCCCAAGGAAAAGCAGGGGTGGTTTTATCAGAAGTCGGAACATATGTTCGAAAGCATGATCGCCTTTTACGGCCGCACCTTAAAGGTCGTTCTGGGGCACCAAACTATTACGCTGCTGGTCGCGCTGGGAACACTGTTACTCACGATCCTCCTTTATATCGTCATTCCCAAAGGATTTTTTCCGTTGCAGGATACCGGAATTATTCAGGGAATTTCGCAGGCGCCGCCGACGATTTCGCCCAAAGCCATGGCGGAAAAGCAGCAGGAACTCGCCAACGTCATTCTTGCCGACCCCGCGGTTGAGAGCCTGTCGTCGTTCATCGGCGCTGACGGCACGAACATCACCACGAATAGTGGAAGGCTGTCCATTAATTTAAAGCCGCTTAGCCAGCGGGATCTGAGCGCCTCTGATGTTATCCGCCGGCTGCAGACCAAGCTCGCTGATGTGCAAGGCATTCAGCTGTTCATGCAGCCGGTGCAAAATATAACCGTCGACGATCGCGTTAGCCGCACCCAATATCAATACACGCTGGAGGACCCCGATCCAAACGAACTGAATGACTGGACCAATCGCTTCGTAGCAAAACTAAAAGATTTGAAGGAGTTGGAAGATGTGGCCACCGACCAGCAACCCGGTGGACTTGCCGTACAACTGGTAATCGATCGAGCTACGGCTTCGCGGCTGGGAATCGCGCCGACGACCATCGATAACACGCTGTACGACGCGTTTGGCCAGCGGCAGATCAATACCATGTACACGCAGTTGAACCAGTATCACGTGATCCTGGAATCCGAGCCGCAGTTTCAAAACGATCCGGACAAATTAAACAAATTGTATATTCAGGCGAATGCTGCCGCAGGCACTACGGGAGCGGCGGCTAGTTCGACTGGGAACGGTTCCACGTCGGCCGGTTCGAACGCGTTGACTAGCAGTCCTCTCTATAATCCAACGCCGAACACATTGACTCCTCCGCTGAATGCACTCACCGCCGGGACATCGAATACCACGTCAACCAAAGTCAGTAATCCGGCGGCAGTCACGAGTTCCGCAAAAAGTAACGCCGTGCCGCTCAGCGCATTTTCGCATTTTGAATTAAAGACGCAGCCGCTGTCGATCAACCACCAAGGACAGTTTCCAGCGATCACGGTTTCTTTTAATCTGGCGCCCAACGCCGCGCTCGGCGGCGCCATCACTGCCATCAGTAAAGTTCAACAAGATATGCACATGCCGGCCAGTTTGCAGGCCGATTTTCAGGGCACCGCAGCGTCTTTTCGTAATTCGCTTTCGAACATGCCTTTGCTGATCCTTGCCGCTCTCGTGACGGTGTATATCGTGCTCGGCGTGTTGTACGAAAGTTTCATCCATCCGGTAACGATTCTTTCCACATTGCCTTCCGCCGGGGTGGGAGCTTTTCTGGCGTTGATTATTTTTCATCAAGACCTGAGCGTGGTGGCCATCATCGGGCTAGTGCTGCTGATCGGCATCGTCAAGAAAAACGGAATTATGATGGTGGACTTTGCACTCGAAGCGGAGCGCAACCACGGAAAAAGCCCTAGAGACGCTATCTACGAGGCAAGCCTGCTTCGTTTCCGGCCCATCATGATGACCACCATGGCCGCCCTTCTTGGCGGTTTGCCATTGGCGTTTGGCACGGGTATTGGTTCGGAACTTCGACGGCCTTTGGGCATAGCCATGGTTGGCGGGCTTCTCGTAAGTCAGGTGCTCACGCTATACACCACTCCCGTGATCTACATCTTTTTCGATCGCATCGCTCAGCGCTTTTCGCGAAAATCGCCAGCCTGGGGACCGGGTGCGCAGCCGCAAACCGCGGAGCACTCATGAACGTATCTGCTCCGTTTATTTATCGCCCGGTCGCGACGACGCTGCTGACGATTGCCATCGCCATTGCAGGCGCCATCGCTTTCAAAGTGCTTCCTGTTTCCCCATTGCCTCAGGTGGATTTTCCTACCATCTCCGTCAATTCCAGTTTGCCGGGAGCCAGCGCGGAGATCATGGCTTCTTCCGTCGCCACTCCCTTGGAACGGCAGTTCGGTCACATTGCCGGCGTTACGGAGATGACCTCCACGAGTAGTTTGGGAACAACAAACGTCACTATCCAATTTGATCTGAGCCGCAATATTGACGGGGCAGCTCGGGACGTTGAGGCGGCCATCAATTCGGCGCGGACTTATCTGCCTGCAAACCTTCCCTCGAATCCTACGTATAGAAAAGTTAACCCCGCGGACGCGCCCATCATGATCGCCGGACTCACTTCAGACAAGTATGGTCCGGACAAGCTGTACGACGAAGCGTCAACGGTCATTCAACAAAAACTTTCGCAGATCCAGGGTGTAGGCCAGGTAAATGTGGGTGGCGGCGCGTTGCCTTCCGTGCGCGTGGAAGTCGACCCCAGGAAGTTAGCCGGGTACGGGCTGGCCATGACGGACTTGCAATCGGTGTTGCGTTTGCAAAACTCCCATCTCGCCAAAGGGCAAATTACCAATGGCGAGACCAGCGCTGACATTCTCGCAAACGATCAGATATCCCACGCGGAAGACTACAAACCGATCATCGTCGGCTATAAGAACGGAGGAGCGGTCAGACTGTCTGATGTTGCGAATGTAATCGATTCGGTACAAAACGTGCGCGCCGCGGGCTACTTGAACGGCAAACGCGCGGTAATGCTCATCATCTTCCGCCAGCCAGGGGCCAATATCATTGATACCGTTGACCGCATTCGCGCCGAACTGCCTTCTATAGAAGCTTCGATTCCACAAGGAATCGAGACCACTATTGTTCTCGATCGCACTACGACAATTCGCGCGTCGGTAAGCGATGTGGAACGCACGCTTGGGCTTTCCATCGTGCTGGTGATCGTGGTGGTCTTCATTTTTTTGCGGAATGGACGCGCCACGTTGATTCCGGCGGTTGCCGTCCCTGTTTCCCTGGTCGGAACTTTTTCGGTGATGTATCTGTGCGGCTATAGTCTCGACAACCTGTCGCTGATGGCGCTGACCATTTCCACAGGTTTCGTGGTTGACGACGCCATTGTGGTGATGGAGAACATCACCCGTCATCTGGAAGCCGGCATGGACCCTTTCGCCGCGGCGCTAAAAGGAGCGCAGGAAATTGGATTCACCGTTTTTTCGATCAGTATTTCGTTGATTGCCGTTTTCATTCCGCTGTTGCTGATGGGCGGAATTGTAGGACGCCTATTTCGTGAATTTGCCATCACGCTGTCTACGGCCATTATCGTTTCGATGGTCATTTCGCTAAGCACCACACCGATGATGTGCGCCTACCTTCTGCGCGACCAGCACAACGAGAAACACGGCCGCATGTACATGGTTATGGAGAGATTTTTTGATCGCATGTTGTCGTGGTATCGCGGCAGCCTGCACTGGGTGCTGGACAATTCATTTCTTACACTAACGGTTCTCTTCCTAACCGTCGCTTTGAACGTCGCGCTGGTCCTGAAAATTCCAAAGGGCTTCTTTCCGCAACAGGATACCGGCGCGATGGGCGGGTCCGTGCAGGGGCCGCAAGATTCTTCGTTCCCGGCTATGAACGACGCCATCCAGAAGATTGAAGCGGTGATAAAGAATGACCCTGCGGTTGCTAATGTAATTGCCTTCACCGGTGGCGGCGGGGCCACCAACACCGGGAGTCTTTTCGTTGCGCTTAAGCCGCTCAATGAAAGAAAGATAAGCGCTCCGGAGGTTATCGGTCGTATTCGTCCGCAATTAAATCGTCTGCCGGTTGCTTCGGCATTCTTGCAGCCGTCGCAGGATTTGCGCATCGGTGGACGAGGCAGCGCGGCGTTGTATCAATACACCATTCAATCCGACACGGTTTCCGATCTGGCTACCTGGGGGCCACGGGTTTTCGCGGAGATGAAAAAACTTCCTGGCTTACAGGATGTTAATTCCGATCAACAAAACGGAGGATTGGATATCCGTTTGAACTACGATCGCGTGACCGCCGCGAAGCTGGGACAAACAACGCAATCCCTGGATTCGGGTATTTACAGCGCATTTGGGCAATCCGAAGTCTCCATCATCTACACGCAATTGAACCAATATTATGTGGTCCTGGAAGTGGCTCCGGAGTTTTCGCAGACCCCGGATGGCCTCAAGAATATTTACTTTCATCAAGCGGCAAAAACTAATCCCACCGCAACCGGAGACCTGCCGCTTCTCACCATGGCCAAGAGCCAGGCCAATACCACGCCACTGGCTCTGAATCACACCGGCCTGTTTCCATCCGTCACGGTGTCTTTTAATCTTTCGCCCGGCGTTTCGTTGAGTGAAGCTACGCTGCGCATTGACCAGATGAAGCAGCGCATCGGTGCGCCCAGTACCCTTCGTGGTTTTTATGCGGGCACGCTACAGGCCTATCAACAATCGCTGAGCACGGAACCCATTCTGGTCTTAACCGCGCTGCTCGCGGTGTACATCGTGCTAGGCGTTTTGTATGAAAGTCTGGTTCACCCGCTCACCATCATTTCCACTCTGCCTTCGGCCAGCGTGGGCGCCATGCTGGCGCTCATGTTGTTCAAACAGGATCTCAACGTGATCTCTATCATTGGCATCGTGCTGCTTATCGGCATTGTCAAGAAAAATGCCATCATGATGATCGATTTCGCACTGCAAGAAGAACGCCGCGGAAAAAGTACAGAAGATTCAATTTTTGAAGCTTGCATGCTGCGTTTCCGTCCCATTCTTATGACCACCATGGCCGCACTGTTCGGAGCTTTGCCGTTGGCGTTTGGCACGGGCACGGGTTCAGAGCTGCGGCGTCCGCTGGGAATCACCATTGTGGGCGGATTGATCGTAAGTCAACTGCTCACGCTGTACACCACTCCGGTGGTGTATCTCACGCTCGATCGCCTGCGGCTTCGCATGCTAGGAAAACCGCGGGACACATTTAATCCGGCAAGTGCGGCACCTTCCGCGGCCGGATAATTTGAAATTATAGATATGCGGAATATTCATATGAAATTCTTACTCCTTCCTGCAACGGCGGCACTGTGTCTTGCCGGATGCATGGTCGGTCCGCGATATCACCGTCCAGATGCGACTCCTCAGCCGCCGCCTGCTTCCTATAAGGAATCACCGACGCAGGTTCAGGATCCCGGCCCGTGGAAAGTGGCGCAACCAAAGGACGCAATGCTACGCGGGAAGTGGTGGGAAATTTTCAATGATCCCGAGCTGAATTCGCTCGAAGACCAACTGAACATCAATAATCAGAACATCAAGCAATTTTTTGAGAATTTCATGGCTGCTCGCGCGCTGGTTGCGCAGGCGCGCTCACAACTTTACCCCACGATAGGAACCACTCCCTCCATTTCACGGTCACAATCTTCTGGCAATACCGGAAATTTGACAGCGACCACCGGAACAGGCGGAACCGGCACGAGCACAACAACGGCCGGCCGGCAAACCTCACTTTTTGCGCTTCCCGCTGACGTTACCTGGGCGCCGGATCTATGGGGCAGAATTCGCAGCCAGATTCACGCTGCTCAATACAACGCGCAATTGAGTGCCGCTGACCTGGAAAACGAGCGACTGATTGAGCAGTCCAGTTTGGCGATTTTTTTGTTTGAACTGCGCGGCCAGGACGCCTTGGGTAAGATTTTCGATGAAACTATTGAGGCGGATAAAAAGTCGGTTGAGCTAACAAGGGCGCGATTTGAGACCGGAATCGATAATGAAATTTCGCTAGTCCAAGCACAAAATGCATTGCAGAGTGCCGAAGCCGCGGGTGCAAATTTAGGTATAGCGCGCGCGCAGTTCGAACACGCCATCGCGCTGCTGGTTGGAACCCCCGCCTCCAGTTTTTCTCTACCCGTTAAACCGCTCGATCATGCTCCACCTGCGATTCCCATCGGTGTGCCGTCGCAGCTTCTGGAACGCAGGCCGGACATTGCCGCTTCCGAGCGCAGCATGGCCGCCGCCAATGCGCAGATCGGAGTTGCGGTGGCAGCGTATTACCCAAATTTGACGCTCAGCGCGACCGGAGGCTTTCAGAGTTCGTCATTGACAAATCTTCTTTCTTATTCGAGCCGCTTCTGGTCCGTGGGTCCTTCGGTGTCGGAAACTATTTTTGATGCAGGACTCCGGCGCGCCACGGTGCTGCAGTTTGAAGCTGCCTACAACGCAAATGTAGCCGGCTACCGGCAAACGGTTCTCACGGCGTTTCAACAGGTCGAAGACTTTCTGGCCACGGTGCGTATTTTGTCCCAGCAAATCGAACTGCAGCAAGAAGCTGAGAAATCCGCAGAACGTTTTCTGGAGTTGGCGAATGCGCGCTACTATACCGGCGTCGATACCTATCTGAATGTCCTGGTAGCGCAGACCACGCTACTCTCCAACCAGCAAAACCTGGCTTCGCTTCGCACCCAGGCGATGACTGCTTCCGTACAATTGATTCAGGCGCTGGGCGGCGGATGGGATCGCTCGCAGCTACCTAGCCCGGCGCAGGTTTCCGGCCGGATCACCAAGTCTGAGATTGAAGCTCCCAATAAGCAATGATCGATCCACCACGAGCGGAATGGATTTAACGACGCCCCATTGCCTTTCCGGTCCCTGCCGTTTCGTATCATAATTGTTAGCAATCATGGAATGGCTCTCGTCCGCCACTCGATGGTTATTCGATGCGGAGCATGGCGCCGCCGATCGCCTGATTCCGCGATGGCTCTTTTTGCGGGCGTTAGGCTGCATTTATTTTTCTGCGTTCTTCTCCCTCGTGTTTCAAATCCGTGGGCTCATCGGCCCAAATGGAATTCTTCCCGCCAATGACTATCTGCAAGCAGTAACAACCACGTTTGGACACGTACGGGGCGTTTGGTTTGCGCCTACGTTATTTTGGTTTTCGAGCGGACCGCCTATATTGATGGCATTGTGCTGGGCCGGCATGGCCGCTTCATTGCTATTGGTACTGAATCTGTGGCCGCGCGGGATGCTGGCGATTTGTTTTGTGTGCTTCTTGTCTTTTGTGGCCGCAGCGCAAGATTTTTCAGGTTATCAGTCGGACGGCATGCTTCTCGAAGCGGGCTTTATCTCCCTTTTCTTCGCGCCGTCCGGACTGCGCCCTGGATTTGGGCGGGCGTCGCCACCCCCGCGCGCCAGTTTGTTCCTGCTGCAATGGGAATGGTTGCGCATCTACTTCGAGTCCGGCGTGGCGAAGATTATGAGCGGGGATCCGCAGTGGCGTCACTTCACGGCGATGGACGAATATTATCAGAACGGTCCGCTGCCCACCTGGATCGGCTGGTACATGCAGCATTTACCGCACTGGTTCCATGCTTCGACAGCGTTCGCCACGCTCGCGCTCGAGTTGGTTCTGGTGTGGATGCTATTTTTGCCGCGCCGCTGGCGCATCGTGTGTTTCTTTATTGTAACTCCCTGGGAAATCGGCGTTATTTTCACGGCGAATTACACTTTTTTGAATTATCTGGTGCTGGCGTTGGGAGTCTTGTTGCTGGATGATGAATTTTCGCTGCGATTTTTGCCGCAGGAATGGAAGCAATCTTTTTCACGGGAAATTGCGCCTGAGCAGAACCAACCGGAAAAATTTGCAGGGTTAGGCCATCAACTTAAAATCGCCAAGTTATCTGTCATCGGCTTCCTATTTGTCTGGATTTTTTATGCCACGGTGGCGGAACTGGTCTGGATGGTGGCTCCAGTGCCTGTGCCGACTTGGCCTGTAGTGGCCCTGGAGCCATTTCGCATCGCCAATCGATACGGACTTTTTGCGGTCATGACGCGCGGCCGGTACGAGATTGAATTCCAGGGTTCTGACGATGGGAACACCTGGGTGGCTTACCCGTTTCGTTATAAACCGCAGGATCCGGCTAAGCCGCCGGGAATTTATGCTCCTTATCAGCCACGGTTCGATTGGAATTTGTGGTTCGCGTCTTTGGGCTCATGGCAAGAATACCCGATCGTGCCCAGGACGGAAATTCGGTTGCTTTTGAACGACCTCGACGTGCTCAATCTTTTTAAGGGAAATCCGTTTCCGCAGAAGGCTCCGCGTCAGGTGCGTGCGGTGCTTTGGCAATATTGGTTTACCACCATGGCTGAGAAAGGCGCGCAAGGCCTGTGGTGGCGACGGCAGTTTCTGGGACTTTATGCACCGACGATCGAACGCGATGCCGATGGAAATATCCGCGCGGTCGAAGCGCCCAACGTGCAGCCACGACACTAAAGCCCTGCGTTAATTGCGCTTCAACCTGGTCAGCGCCATTTTCGCAGCGTGATAACCACACATGCCATGAACTCCGCCGCCTGGGGGAGTGGATGAGGAACATATATAAACGTCGGGCGCTGAAGTGGCGTAGTGCCGGCGTGTGGGCCGGAATAGAAAATTGCGAAGGTCCATGAGTCCGCCTCCTATGTCGCCGCCGACGAGATTAGCGTCCATACTTTCGAGGTCGGCGGGAGAAAAAACGCGCCGTGCCAGAATGCAGTCGCGGAATCCCGGAGCGAAGCGCTCAATCTGATCCTCCAGTTTCTGGAGCATGTCTACTCTCGAACCATTCGGCACATGACAATAAGCCCATGCGATGTATTTACCCGCGGGAGCGCGGGAACTATCGAACAGACTTGGTTGCGCCAGTAGCACAAAGGGCCGATCGGGATGCTGTCCGCTTCGCACGGCCTTTTCCGATTCAGCAATCTGCTCAAAGCTCCCGCCGAGATGTACCGTCGCCGCTCGGGAACACTCTGCAGCTTTCCAGGGGATAGGAGCATTCAGCGCGTAGTCCACTTTGAAGACAGCGGCTCCGTAGCGGTAGCTCGCCAACTGCCGCTTGTAGCTATCAGATAAGCTTTGCTCGCCAACCTTGAGCAGTTGCCGCGGAGTCAGATCACAGAGGGTTAGGTCATTATTCTTGAGCACCGCCAGATTTTGTACTGGTGATAAAACACTGACCTTGCTGGAGAAGGTCGCGAGAACTCCGCATAGCGCGTTGGTGATGGATTGCGCACCGCCTCGAGGAATCGGCCAACCAACGGCATGGGCGGGCACCGCCAACAGAATTCCGAAGGCTGCACTCAATGGTTCGTCCAAGCTGAGGAAAGAATGAGCGGCCAAGCCAGCGAAAAGCGCGCGGGTTCTTTGGTCACGGAATCGTCGAGCTAAGGAGTGAGCTGACTGCAGCGCCAGCATGCCAAAGTGCGCCATCAGCAGTGGATTTCTGGGAAGGAAGGAAACCGGGCCGAGTATCTGTGGAGCGAATTCCTTCCAATGCTGGACGAACGGCTGCATCAATTGAGTCCAGGCTTTGCCGTCAATGCCGAGGGAAGCGCTGGTTTGATCTAAACTACGTTCCAACATCACGGCAGTGCCGTCATCAAGAGGATGCGCCAACGCGGCGGGCGAGTGGATCCACTCCAGGCCGTGGCCGTTCAGTGGCAATGAGGAAAAGAACGGCGAGCCCGCGCCGAGCGGGTAAACTGCTGATCCAAAGTCGTGCTTGAAGCCGGGAAGAGTTAAATCCATCGTGCGCGCCGCTCCCCCGGGCTGAGCTTGCGCTTCCAGCACCTCCACGTGGAGTCCGGCCTGAGCTAGAACAATAGCGGCCGCTAACCCGTTAGGGCCGGCTCCGATGACGCATGCCTTACCGGGCATCGCACATCTCAATCAGTATCCACGCCATAACGATGGAAGGGGCTGGCAATCAGTCACACGGATACATGCGTCCTAATTGACGCGACAAGGATGATACGCCGAATTGGCAGAAGCAAAAAAAGAGCGGCTGGTTTTTTCGATCCCAGCCGCTCCCTGGTTCCTCGACAAAAATCGAGGTCTTCGTACGATTTAACGCTCGGGTTAGAAGCTAAAACGAACCTGCACCTCAATGACGCGGCCCCCGAGAGCACCGTTATTGCTGCCTGATGCGAAGGAACCGTTTGCCCCGACCACCGTCTCGTTGGTAACCGTGCCGCCTGGACCAGGCGTCAGTTGGATTGTGCCTATGTTCTGCGGGCCGAGTGGGATGAAGTTAAGCTGGTTGAACAGATTGTAAAAGTTAGCGCGCAAATCGATTTTGGCGTTTTCGCCCAAAACAGGTAAGTGAGGAAGCCCAAAGGCCTTCCCCAAGGTGGCATCGATGGAGGAATATCGTGGCCCGCGGAAAGAATTGCGAGCCACACCTGGCGTCGGCGGAGGACCGTCAACAGTCACAAAAGTCGGAGGAACGAAGTAGGAAAGCGAGCTGTTAGGGAAGTTGGTCGTCTTAGGTTCAAATCCCGCGTTGCTGAAATCCTTGCCCGCACCTCCGAGGTAAGCGCCCGGTCGCGCGGTGCAGAAATTGCTATTCGCGTAGACCAGGCTGCAAGCAACCGGCGCGCCTTGCACCTGCACGTTATAGTACGGCGTCCATGGGAAGCCGGTATGGGCGTTGATGATGCCAGTAACGGTCCAGCCACCGACGATTTTTTCAAGCCAATTATTGTCCCCGCGGAAAATGCGCGGAGTCCAAATTCCATATAGCTTGAAATTGTGCCTGACGTCGTAGTCAGCGGGCGCGAAGTCCGCTTGGCGGTTAAATGGATCCGCACCATTGTCGAAATCCCCATGGAAGTCTCCGGAATAGTTATCTTGCGCTTTGGCAAACACGTATTGCGCATCGATCTGGAAGGTGTGCGAAAACTTATGCTGGACTTCGGTAAGGAGCGCATTGTAAGAGCCGTTGGCATCGTTGGTGAAACGCTGGAAACTTTGAATTTGAGGGTTCAAGTTTGCGAAATTAACAAGATTAAAATCTTGGTTACGCGTGTAATGACGGCTCAGGCTTCCCTGAAAACCGACTGAAATCACCCAATCGTGACCCATGTCATATTGAGTTCCCAGCGAATAACGATACGTAACTGGAGTAGGCAAATTAGTGTCAAAACCCACCAGGCTTACAGGCGCACCGCTAGCAGGGAGGTTAGTCGCCGGATTGATAGCGAAGATCGTATTCGGGTTGCTGGGGAAACCGTTGAGGTTGTGCGGATCGCTCGACGCCGCGTAGATAATGTTCGAGTCAAACAGATTGTCACCTGCGACCAGCGGTGGATTGCTGCTTCCATTTTGCAGGATGGCCTGCTCCATGCGGCTGTAACCAATACCGAATCCGCCGCGAATCACTAGACGATTATTGAAATCCTGCTGCAACAAAGGAAACGACCTGGGACTCCAGGCAAAGCCAATCTGGGGACCGATGTTGTGATAACTGGCATTATACAAATCGCCGCCTATGCGGATGATTGCGCCTGTAAGGGCCGCAGCTCCGGCACCGGGAACGGCAACATCGATATTATTGTGCTTTTCGTATAGTGGACCGAAGTACTCCCAACGCAGTCCGAGATTAAGAGTCAGATTGGGCTTGACCTTCCAGTCGTCCTGAAAAAAAACGGCATAACTGTTGGCGCGAAAGTAGTGCTTGGTCTGGGTGAGCGCGCCGGTTAGAGGGTTAAAGTTGGCGTTTTCCTGGATGGGCGCATCGTTGGCCAAATCCCAAAGATTCTTGAAGAAATACTGTGGGATTGCTCCTCCGGCGTTGGTAACAGTGTTCTGATCGCGATAAATGTCCACCCCGACTTTTAGGGTTTGGTTACCCAAAACCTTGGTCGCTGTGTCGCGAATGTTGTAGGAGGTCTTGTAGAAAATGCCCGGACCGTGGGGCCCAAAGATGAAATTGAATCCACCAATATTACCCAGAGAGCTGTTGAGAACATCCTCCGGCAACCCAAACGGTTGCTGGGGATTGGTCTGCAGTTCATTGAAATAGAAACGAGATACGTTAAAACGTGCTTCGTTAATGAGCGTCGGAGCGAAGGTGTGCTGCCACAGCAGCGCGCCACTTTCGTTGGTACGGTCCGAATGATAGAGGTTCGCTGCGCGTGCATTGTCAACGAAATTAGTCTTACTATTTGGGACATAGTACATGCTAAAGGTAATGAGATCCTTTTGAGTCGCCTGGAAATCGACGCGACCGTTATATTGGGTCGCAGTAATTTGGGTGGGATTGGTTGTTTGTACAAAGTTGATATCTGGCAAACCATCCAAGCCGCCGCCGATGCCGAAAGGCGTACCAGGCTGAGCAAAAGTTGGATCGTGAGTTCCCACGGCGCCGGTAATCGGCGATCCGATGTCTAGGCCCTGAGACCCACTGGAACCGACGGGGTTACAGTCGACACCAGTCGTGAAACCAGCCTGCTCGCAAGTCCTGGGAATAATCGAACTGATAACAGTGCCTTCTCCGGGGAAGCTCAAAAGCGAATGGGCAATAGTGCCGGTGGGACCTTGCGTCAAAAATTGAGGCGTCTCGGCCCACGTATTGTTGGTGGTTACGGAGGCGTCTCTAAGCGTTTCGTAAGAGAAGAAAGCGAACAGGCGATGCTTGATGATAGGACCGCCAACGCTTCCGCCATACTGGTTAAATCTGTTCGTTACACGCTGTTCGCTACCTTTGCCTAGGCCGAAATTCCGCTGGAAGGCATCGAGACCCGGGCGGTCGATCTTAAGGAAAAGACTGCCATGATACTGGTCGGTGCCATTTTGCGACACGACTTCAACTTGAGCGCCGCTGGTGCGACCAAACTGTGCGTCGTAGGAGTTGGCCGTGACGCGGACTTCCTTGATGGATTCTTCGTTTGGCGTGATGGTCGCGGCTCCGCCCCAATCCAGGCTGTTAACCGAGACGCCGTCAACTTGAAAGCTGTTCGCGGTGTTGCGCTGGCCGTTGGCGTTTACCTGCACCTGGTTTTCGGTTTGGAAGATGCTAGCGGTACCTTGCGGGCCCCCTGGTCCCTGACTCCCTGGAGTATTCGCGGAGTCACCAGCAGCACCATGCGCGGCGTCGCCGAAAACACCGGGGGCCAAACGCAAAAGTTGGAAAGGATCGCGACCGAATGACGGCAAATTCTGGATTTCCCTGCTGTTTAGCGTTCCGCTGATGTTGCCGGTCTCGGTATCGATAGCGGGGGCGGAATCGCCATTGACCGTGACGGTCTGATTTACGTCGCCCAATTCGAGACTGATATTGACGCCCTGAGTCTGTTCGCCTGCGACAGTGACGTTCTCCAGGGTTTTTTTCTTAAAACCCGCTGCTTCCGCGTCTATCCTATAGCGGCCGGGAGGGAGGCCCAAGAAGTTATACACTCCCGCGGAATTGCTAGTGATCTGGGATACTTTGTTAGTTTCTTGGTTTGTTAAGGTTACGGTCGCGCCTTCTACCGAATTTCCTTGGGAATCCAGGATGGTCCCTTGAATACCAGCGCGATACTGGGCGTGGGCTCCGTAGACTATTAGGGTTGAGAAGGCGAGAAGAAATGCAATACGAAAAGCAGACTTGCCTAAGGGCATGTGATACTCCTATTCAGAATTAACAGCGCCCCCGACAAATAAACTGCCTAACGTCTGATAGTTGGGAGTATAGGCGTCCGTTTTCTGGGCGTCAATAAATGATAATACTGATACTACTATGCCTAGTATTGACCCAGGGTTCCTAGGGGACCGGTTCATTTGGCCCGGGGCGTACTTTTCCGGTCACTGGCAAATGCTGCGGGTGAGGCTATCCATCAGGACACCAGAGCGGTATCGTGAGGCGAGGGGACTCTGTGGTTGCGCAGACACATAAGCATTTGGGCTTACGGCTCTTCCTTTTGGCAGGGTCATGCGCCTTCTTGCTCTGCGGCGCCCCAACCCTCCTGGGCGATACTAAGTACTATGAGCATTCCTTCTTCGACAACAGCGCGATGCCCGACGCCTATTTCTACAGTTCTGGTAAACCGTCGGCGCCTAGCACCCTGGAGTTGGTTTATGGCCATCTACCGGTCAACACGGAAATCTTCATCACCCCGCCGAACGCACTCCAAATGGCGTGGCAATCCGCTGTTAATGGCGGATGGGACGCCGAAATTCGAGTGGTCAATTTTCGTAACCGCCGGATTCAGTTCCAGGGCGATACGCTGTATTTCTGGTGTTATTCGCCGCAAGGGATTGGTGCGGCCGATCTCCCTCTGGTGCGGTTAGAGGATGTAGGAAGAAACTTCTCAGGCCCATTGCCATTAGGAGAGTTCTCGGGGGACCTGCCGGCAGCGCGCTGGGTGCAGGTAAAGATTCCGCTATCGCGGTTTGTGACCGCTTCGATCCACGATTTCTCGGCGCAAAACTTGAGAATTATAGTTTTTTCGCAAAATGCGGCCGATGGCGCAAAACACTCGCTGATCATCGACGAAATACGCATTGATTACGCGGCTGCGACATCTTTGCCGCCGGCTGCGGCGCTTGAGAAGAATCCCAGACAATCGGAATTCCGTTCGGCCGTTCCTGCGCCGCGAAATCTCACCGCAAAGGGCTACGAGCGCCACATTGATCTCCATTGGCAGGTCCCTGATCCCGCTTCCGGAGGCGCGGGCGCTGATGGGCAACCCAGTGCTTCTGCTGGTTCGGATAATCAGTCAGAGGCTGGGTTGGAACGCTACATTATCTACCGTTCCGAAGAGGGTCGAACTTTTCAGCCGATTGGTATGCAAGTACGTGGAATTACGCGCTATACGGATTTCGTTGGACTCGGAGGGAAGAAGTTTAATTACCGTGTGACCGCTTCGGATGTCCATTATCGCGAGTCACTAGCGTCCGACGTGGTCAGCGCCGCCACACGCACAGCGGACCACCCCTTTACGGACGATGAATTGCTGACCATGCTGCAGGACGAGACGTTTCTCTATTACTGGGAAAGCGCCCACCCGGATTCCGGAACGTCGCTCGAAAACATTCCCGGTGATGACCGCATCGTGGCGACGGGTGCCAGTGGCTTTGGAATTATGGCCTTGATCGTGGGCGTGGAACGCGGATTTATTTCGCGCGAGCAGGGTCTGGAGCGATTGCTGAAGATTGTCACTTTCCTGGAGAAGGCGCCGCGCTATCACGGCGTGTGGTCCCATTTTATGGACGGGCGCACGGCCCAAACGTTGCCGGTGTTTGACATGGTCGATGACGGCGGAGACCTAGTCGAGACCGCCTTCCTGATGGAAGGATTGCTAACTGCGCGACAGTATTTTGCTAATTCTCATGGGCACGAAGCGAATAGTCATGCGGGCGACCACGATTCGAAGGGCGCTGAGCTTTTTTCGCGCATCTCCAAACTGTGGGAAGAAGTCGAGTGGGATTGGTACAAGAAGAGTCCTCAGGGGGACGCACTGTTCTGGCATTGGTCGCCGGACTTTGCGTGGCACATCAGCAACCGGCTGACTGGCTTCAATGAGGCGATGATTGTGTATTTGTTGGCGATGGCTTCGCCTACGCACGCCGTTCCTCCTGACTTGTATGACACCGGTTGGGCGAACCAAAAACATGCGACGATCGGTTCGTATATCGATGATGCGCGCCCGGGACCTCGCTACACCAACGGGAAGATATATTTCGGAATCAAGCTGGACGTTGGATGGGGAACAGGCGGGCCGCTTTTTTTTACGCACTATTCTTATATGGGGTTTGATCCGCATGCCGCTACAGATCGCTTCACGAATTATTTCGAGAATAACCGGAATATAGCCAGGATCAATCGGGCGTACTGCATAGCCAACCCCAAACATTTCGAGGGATACTCGGCGGAATCATGGGGGCTAACGGCCAGCGACGGCCCGGATGGTTATAATCCCAGCGCGCCGGACAAAGAAGACGATCAGGGGATCATGACCCCGACCGGGGCATTGTCTTCGTTTCCGTACACTCCGAAAGCGTCGATGGCCGCTTTGAAGCATTTTTATCGCGATGAAGGCAGCTGGCTCTGGGACATTTATGGGCCGCGCGATGCGTTTGATGGGCACCAGCATTGGGTGTCGCCGATTTACATGGGACTGAACCAGGCTCCGATTGCGGTGATGGTAGAGAACTACCGGACCGGTCTAATTTGGAAGTGGTTCATGTCTAATCCAGAGATTGCACCGATGCTTGCCAAGGCGGGACTGCAAATACACAAACCGAAAACCACACGACGCGGTGCACCATGACTGCGTGGATGGCGCAAGACTTTAACTTCTTCTGTGCTGCTCTTGGCGTGAATAGTTCTCTCCATTCGCTCACAGCAGCTATGGTATGAATGTTCCTCTGGAGGCTTGTTGAGCGAAATTCCCTCAGTGACTGTAGCGGGTTCGGCACTTCAGGAACTACTTCCTCCCCTCAGCGAGCAAGAAGCGGTCACGGAATCGGCGCGCTGCTTGATGTGCTTCGACGCGCCCTGTACACACGCATGTCCTACGCACATCGACATTCCCAAGTTCATTAAGAAAATTTCCACTGGAAATTTACTGGGTTCGGCGCGCACCATTCTGGAGTCCAATCTGCTTGGGGCTACCTGCGCGCGCGTGTGCCCGGTTCAAGAATTATGCGAAGGCGCTTGCGTGCTCGGTTCGGAGCACAAACCCATCGCCATCGGCAGGCTGCAGCGGTACGCGATGGATTACGTATTTATGCGGAAGATAGACGTTTTCCACGCAGGAAAATCACTCGGTAAGAAAGTAGCTGTGGTTGGCGCTGGCCCAGTGGGCTTATCTTGCGCCGGTGAACTCGCCAAGTTGGGCGTTTCTGTGACGTTGTATGAAAAACGCGAGCTGCCCGGCGGCCTCTCCACTTTCGGCATCATCGTGCTCCGCGAACCGGTGGAAGTGGCGCTTGCCGAAGTCGCCATGATCCAACGACTAGGGGCCAAGCTTGAAGTCGGCAAGGAAGTGGGCCTCGATCCCGCTGTCGCCGACTTGCAGAAGAATTTTGACGCGGTGTTCGTTGGTATAGGCCTCGGCAATTCCCCCCAGCTCGGAATTCCTGGAGAGGAGTACATACTCGATGGACTCGAATACATCGAAGACAGCAAACTCCAGCCCGCGCAACTGCACGTCGGACGCGAGGTAATTGTCATCGGCGCCGGTAACACTGCGATTGACTGCGCCACAGTGGCCCGCCGTCTTGGGGCCGAACGCGTGACCATGCTCTATCGCCGCACCGAAAAGGAAATGACCGCATATCCGCATGAGTATGCCTTCGTGAAACTCGAAGGAGTCACTGTCTCGTTTCTATCCAAACCCGTCAAAGTTCATCACGAAAATGGCATGGTGAAGGCCCTCGAGTGTATTCGCATCGCTTTAGGCGAGGCGGACGCCTTCGGGCGTGCTGCTCTCCAGGAGATTCCCGGTTCTACTATGGTGTTGCCCGCCGACCAGATCGTTAAAGCTATCGGCCAGAATAAATTGCCCCTGGCTTCGCGCCTCGATCTCAAAACTGATAAAGGTTTCATCCGAGTCGATGCCAATTTTGAAACGAGTTCTCCGGGGATTTTTGCGGGAGGCGATTGCATTCGCGCACGCGGGTCGGCTTCCACGGTTATGGCGGTGCAGGATGGTAAGCTCGCCGCTCGTGCGATCTACCAAAGGCTGGTAAATCATGGCTGATCTCAGAACCAATTTTGCAGGAATCCGCTCGCCTAATCCTTTCTGGCTGGCGTCCGCGCCGCCGACCAATTCTGGTGCGCAAATTCACCGTGCGTTTGAAGCGGGCTGGGGTGGCGCGGTCTGGAAAACCATTGGCGCGCCGGTGCTGAACGTGTCCAATCGCTATGGAACATGGCGCTACGGCAATGAAAAAATGCTGGCAATCAACAACGTTGAGCTGATTTCCGACCGGCCCATGGAGGTGAATCTTCGGGAAATTGCGGAGATAAAACGCGCCTGGCCCGATCGTGCGGTGATCGTTTCCGCGATGGTGGAATCCAAGCCGGAGGCCTGGCACGACGTGATTCACCGCATTCAAGACACTGGCGCTGACGGCATTGAGCTGAACTATGGCTGCCCACATGGCATGAGCGAGCGCGGCATGGGCAGCGCCGTCGGCCAAGTTCCGGAATATTGCGAAGAGATTACTCGTTGGGTCATGGACGTCGCGAAAATTCCAGTGATCGTAAAGTTGACTCCAAACATTTCTGACATCGTCATGCCCGCGCGCGCGGCGGTCGCAGCCGGGGCCAATGCCATCTCTTTGATCAATACCGTTAATTCGATCATGGGCGTGGATTTGGATACGTTGGATATTACGCCGAGCATCGGTGGACGCGGGGGCCACGGCGGTTACGCCGGCCCAGCAGTTAAACCGATCGCGCTAAATATGCTAGCCGCGCTGGGGCGTGATTCGGTCGTCCACAACTCCAGCCTGCCAATTTCTGGTATGGGCGGCATCTCCACCTGGCGAGACGCCGCGGAATTTCTTCTACTGGGCGCGAGCAGCCTGCAAATCTGTACTGCTGTCATGCACTATGGCTTCCGCATCATCGAGGATTTATGCGACGGATTGTCGAACTGGATGGACGCCAAACAGTTCGCCACCATTCCTGATGTCGTCGGCCATAGTCTCCGGCAGGTTTCTGACTTTAAGGATTTCGATCTTTCTTTCAAAGTTGTCGCACGTATCGATCAGCAGAAGTGTATTCGCTGCGACCTGTGCTACGTGGCCTGCAATGACGCAGCTCACCAGTGCATCGACCTCATCGATAAGCAGGGACACGTAATTGCTCCGGCGGTTTATGAGCCATCGTCGAACGGCAGAGTTGAAGCTGTTTCGACGCGGCCCAGTGTTGTTGTTCGTGAGGAAGATTGCGTCGGCTGCCGCCTCTGTTTCAATATTTGCCCAGTGGAAAACTGCATCCAGATGGTGGAAGTGGCGCCCGATCGTCCCTCCGTCACGTGGGATGAACTGACCGCGAAGCAACCTGAAGTAGCGGAAGATTGGGATCAGATGGAGCGCTATCGGCAGAAAATGGGTATCCGCATCCACTAAATTGCCGAAGGAGTACGCGATGGGCCTGCTGGTCCGAAATGGGGAGATCGTGACTGTCGGCTCCCGGACACGAGCCGATATTTACGCCGAAAACGAAACGGTCACGCGCATCGGCAAAAATCTTGAAGTGCCGCCCGGCACTGAAATCGTCGACGCCACAGGCAAACTTGTTTTCCCCGGTTTCATCGATCCGCACGTGCATATCTATCTTCCCTTTATGGCCACTTTTGCCAAGGACACCCACGAAACGGCCAGCATCGCGGCGCTGATCGGCGGCACGACGACTTATGTCGAAATGTGCTGTCCGAACCGCACCGACGACGCACTGGCCGGCTATGAACTCTGGAAATCCAAGGCCAACGGGAAAAGTGCTTGCGATTACGCGTTTCACATGTCGGTCACGAAATTCGCCGAAGAAACGGAATCGCAGCTTCGAGAAATTGTTGCCGATGGAACTTCTTCCTTCAAAATTTTTCTCGCGTACAAGAATTTCTTCGGTGTCGATGACCGCGAAATGTATCAGACGTTGACGCTCGCCAGAAAACTCGGCGTGATCGTCACTGCCCACTGCGAAAACGCGGAGCTGGTTGCGCGACTTCAAGCACAGCTTATCGCCGAAGGCAAGACCGGGCCGGAGTGGCACGAGCCTAGCAGACCCGAGTCCGTTGAAGCCGAAGGCACTGGGCGTTTTGCGACTTTTCTTGAAAATACTGGTGCCACCGGCTATGTCGTTCACCTTTCTTGCGAAAGAGCTCTCCATGCCGCTCTTGCTGCCAAGGAACGCGGCGTGTGCCTTAGCGTCGAAGCGGTTCTTCCCCATTTGTTGCTCGATAAATCGTTCGCCGAACGCCCTGGCGTCGAAGGCATGAAACATGTGATGTCCCCGCCGCTGCGTGCCAAACACAATCAAGATGTTCTCTGGAATGCTGTCTCGCGCGGTCTCGTGGATACGGTAGGCACGGACCATTGTCCATTCGACATCGAGCAGAAACTCCTGGGCAAAGATGCCTTCACGAATATTCCCAACGGCATTCCGGGCATCGAAGACCGCGTCAATCTTCTCTATTCTTATGGAGTCCAGAAAGGCCGCATCGACCTCGATCGTCTCGTAAATATTGCCAGCACCCACGCGGCAAAACTTTTCGGGCTGTTTCCGCGCAAAGGCACGATTGAGGTTGGGAGCGACGCCGATCTGGTGGTCTTCGACACTAGCTATCGCGGAACCATTAGCGCCAAGACGCAACACGTCAATAACGACTACAACGGGTTCGAAGGGATGCCCATCGAAGGGCGGCCTTCGGTGGTTTCCCTGCGCGGCAAGGTGCAGGTGCGAGACGGAGAATTTGTGGGCGAACGCGGCCGCGGCCGATTGCTAAAGCGTGAGCCGGTATATTTCTGAGCGAGCAAACCATGCCTCTTGATCCCAAGCGCACCGTCGCCGAACTGAAGGAACTGCGCTCTCTGACAAGCGACGAAAACGGAGCGCAACGAGTAGCGTGGACCGACCCGTGGCTGCGCGCGCGTGAATGGTTTGCGAAAAAACTTGCCGAGCTTCCCGTTGCACATCATTACGACGCAGCGGGAAATAATTGGGCGACGTTAGCCGGGGAATCGAAAAAATCCCTGCTGCTCGGCGGGCATCTGGATTCCGTGCCAAATGGCGGGTGGCTCGACGGTGCGCTAAATGTCATTGCCGCGCTCGAAGTGCTTCGCCGTTTCGCCTCAGAGTTCAACGGGCGGCCACCGGTGACCATACGCCTGGTGGACTGGGCCGATGAAGAAGGAGCGCGCTTCGGCCGCAGCTTGTTGGGATCTTCAGCGTTCGCGGGCACGCATTCTATTTCGGCAGATCGCGTTCGCACCGACCGCGACGGAATAAAAATGGAAGATGCGCTGCGACGTTGCGGCGTCGAAATGGATCGCTTCGCCGACGCGGGAAAAGAACGCCACAATGCCGCCGCGTACCTCGAACTGCATATAGAACAAGGGCCTGTGCTCGAGCAACTTGGCCTTCCGCTGGGCGTGGTACTAGGCACCAAGGGAGTGCAACGCCACGGCATAACTTTTTACGGACAAGAAGCTCATTCTGGCTCGACGCCTATGAATGTGCGCCACGACGCGCTTGCAGCCGCCGCCAAACTCGCGCTTGAAATCCGCAACATCGCGCGCAAGCATCCGGACGCGGTCTGCACGATGGGCAGCCTCAAAACATTTCCCGGAATCGTGACCGCCGTGGTGGGCCGCTGCGAAGCTACTTTGGATCAACGCGATCTCGATGCGGGCATCCTGGAGCAGATGTTTCAAGAAGCTCAGGATGCCAGCGGGCGTTTCGCCCAAGAGGAAAAATGCACTGTAGCGTGGTCGCGCATCTGGAACATTGAGCCGGTTCCCTTCCACACCGCTCTGCTCGAGCTTTGTGAGCAAGCCGTTCGCGAAGTTTCCGGCAAATCGCACCAAATGCCGTCCGGGCCACTTCACGACGCCGCTGAGGTTTCCCGCGCCGGTATCCCGGCGGTGATGATGTTTGTGCAATCTCTTGGCGGGATCAGCCACAATAAAATCGAGGACACACGCGAAGAACACCTGGAGATGTCGGTACGGGCGCTTGACCGCCTGGCATCCAAAACGGTCGACTGGATTTTGCGAACCTAGCCAGCTTTCAATAAAAAACCGCAGCGCGTAAGACGCACTGGAGGTGTAGTTTTTGTTGTGCTTTGTGAAATTGGATTTAAGGAATCCACTGGAGATGTTATGAGCGCACAGCTCGACTATGCGGCGATGCTCGAGGTCGCGCTGACGGAAGCACGGCAAGGACTGCAGGAAGGGGGAATACCGATTGGCGCGGCGATTTTTGACAGCGATGGCCGGATGATCGGCAAGGGACATAATCGCCGCGTGCAGCAGAATGATCCTTCCATGCACGGCGAAACGGACGCGTTTCGCAATGCCGGGCGGCAAGCCAGTTATCGCAAGCTGATCATGGTTACGACCTTGGCGCCGTGCTGGTATTGCAGTGGACTAGTTCGCCAATTTGGATTCGGAACGGTAGTGGTAGGCGAGAGTAAAACTTTTCAGGGTGGGATAGATTGGTTGCGGTCGCTCGGCGTGCAGGTGATCGATCTAGAATCCCAGGAATGCTTTTCCATGCTGCAGAAATATATTTCAGAAAATCCCGCGGTTTGGAACGAAGACATCGGGGAGGAGTGAACGACTCGCCAAACAAAAATGAGCGAAGCAATCTAAAGTAAAGACGGCTGCCTCGGATGCGTCGGGAGCTATCTGCGGCGCGTGAGCCATTCCACCTCGTCTCGTTTTCGAGAACCGCTTTCGTAATGGTGGCGGCCACGATACGGCTCGGATGATTTGGACGCAAGAGGACTAGGGCCGCAACGTAATTAGAGAACCCGAAAAAATCTTGATTCTATCAAACGGTCGAGCGAACTCTGCCACCTGCCGACGTGCTATTTTTGATGAAACCTGATCGGCAAGTGAGGAATCGGAGCTCTCCATGAAGTTGGATAAGCAAGTGCTGAAGAGTCTTCCAAAAGTTTTGCTGCATGAGCATCTCGATGGCGTGCTGCGCCCTAAAACTATTATCGAGCTTGCGAAAGAAGTGAATTACTTGGAGTTGCCGAACGGAAACCCTGAAGAATTAGCGCAATGGTTTTTTCAAGGTGCCAATCAGGGAAGCCTCCCAAAATATCTGGAAGGTTTCGCGCACACCATCGCGGTCATGCAAACAGAAGAAGCGCTGGAACGTGTGGCCTATGAACAGGCAGAAGATCTAAGCTGGGATGGGGTTGTTTATTTCGAGACGCGCTTCGCGCCCGTATTTCATACCCGCAAAGGATTGAGTCACCAGCAAATTGTGTCCGCGGTGCTGAAAGGTTTGGAGCGCGGCCGAAAGGACTTCGGCATCGCGTCGGGATTGATCATCTGTGCCATGCGCAATATGGACGTCTCGCTCGAAATGGCGGAACTCGCGGTCGACTTTCGCGACCGTGGCGTGGTCGGATTCGACCTGGCAGGCGAGGAGGGTGGTTATCCTCCCAAGAAACACGTAGATGCTTTTCACTATATCCAGCGCCAGAATTTCAACATCACCATTCACGCTGGCGAAGGCTTCGGAAAGGAATCCATCTGGCAGGCTATCCAATATTGCGGCGCCCACCGCATCGGACATGGAACAAGGCTCATCGATGACATTGCCGTCGCTGACGGAAAAGCAGTAAAGCTGGGCGATCTTGCGCAGTATGTTTTGGACAAACGAATTCCTCTGGAGATCTGCCTTATAAGCAATGTGCACACAGGGGCAGCGCGCACTCTGGCCGAACATCCCTTCAAGATTCTGTATCAGGAAAAATTTCGCGTCACCTTGAATACCGATAACCGGTTGATGAGCGCCACCACCATGACCAAGGAGTTCGAGGCTGCAGCCACAACCTTTGGCCTGACCCTAAATGATTTTGAAATCATCACGATCAACGCGATGAAAAGCGCTTTTCTGCCATATAACCAGCGGTGCCAGTTTATTTACTCGGTGTTAAAACCGCGTTACACGAAGATTCGTACGTCACAAGGAGCTTGATTTACTCCACGACGAAACGTTTTCCGCTCGTGGAAAAGTGAATGCCCAGATTGCGGTTCTTCTTGTGGTAAGGCAGAGCGTTGCGTTCCCGATTAACTTGCCAAACTGGCCAGAGTCTCCGCCAGAACCAGCGTCCCTCGCGCAATATCTTCAGGAGATGCAAACTCATCAGGCCGATGGCTGTAACCGTTGCGGCAAGGAATGAACAACATTCCGACCGGGGCGATACGCGACATAAATAGCGAGTCGTGATAAGCGCGGCTAACCATACGCAGAAAAGTCAGTCCATGTTTTTTGCACGATGCAGAAAGCGTTTCTATAATGTTAGCCGCGCAATCCCCTGGCGCATCCGCATTCACCAATTCCTGACGAATGGCGACGCCGCGTTTCGTCGCGATCGCGTTACACGATGCATCCACCGCGGAGATCAGGGAACCGCGCCGTTGCAAATTCGTGTCCCGAATGTCCACGCTGAGATGAACGCGGCTGGGAATGCTGTTGACCGCGCCGGGAAACACTTCGCAAATACCTACGGTCGCAACCGTATCCGGCGATCCACTGGACATGGCCTGGCGTTCAACCGCCAGTATCAATTCCGCGGCCGCGCAAAGCGCATCGTGACGATCCGGCATCAGCAGTCCACCAGCATGCCCACCCGCTCCCTCAATAAAAAGTCGAAAGCTGGATGGCGCGGCGATGTTGCTGACAATCCCGAGTGGAATTTGTTTCTGCTCCAACAACGGCCCTTGCTCGATGTGCAGTTCAACAAATGCTTCGTAATGTCCCGCAGGTAACTTTACGGTCTCAAGTTCTCCCTGGAATCCCGCTGCGCGCCGAACCTGCTCGATGGACGCGCCGTCTTTGTCCGTCAATTTTTTTGCCGCTTCGGGCGACAAAATTCCCGAAAGCAGGCGGCTACCGAGGCAGCCGATGCTAAAGCGCGTTGGTTCTTCAGAGGTGAAAAGAATTAGCTCAATCGAACGTTGGGGAATAAAACCGCTTTGTCGTAGCGCGCGGATGGCTTCCAGACCGCCGAGGACGCCGACCACGCCGTCATACTTTCCGGCATTTGGAATTGCGTCGATGTGCGATCCGGTGCCTACTGCGGCAGCACTGTGATTCTGTCCGTTCCATCGCGCGAAAGTATTTCCGATAGCATCGTGACGCACCGCGAGGCCCGCTTCTCTACAGCGCGCCCGGAGCCAAGACCGTGCTCTTAAATCTGTGGGGGTAAAAACAATTCTGGTTACCGCAGGCGCTTCCGCATCGGAAATCAGGGCGAGTTCTTCGATCTCCGATATCAGTCGTTCCTTATCAACCTCGATATTCATGCGCAACGCCAGCGAGTGGATGGCGGTTCCAGTCTTTGTAGATCAAATATTTTGCCGGCGTCTTTCCAATCGCTCCGAACCACTGCGGACACCATGGCGCCATCCAAATGAAATCGCCCGCGGTCACGGAGTGCCATGAATCATCCAGCCGGTAAATGCCCCCGCCTTCCAGCATCAGAAGCCCGTGTTCCATGACGTGCATTTCGACCATGCTGAGAGAAGCGCCGGGTTGATAAACCATGGTGTTCACCGCGAAATCGAACGCCATTTCATCCGGCAGCAAGCACTTTACCTGCAAGCTGGAATCGTCGCCCAAAGCGTGCGAGGAAATTTGACCTTCAACGGAAGCCAGCATCTTGGGCGCTGTCACTGTAGACAATGGCTGGTACGGTTTTTCAACGACAGCAGCGCGACTCGAGAGCGCAGCGACAATTCGGTGCTGCGATCCCTCGGGAAGATACGCGTAGGAGTTCGCGCCCAGTTCAGTTTTTCGGCCATTGACTTCGAGTTGCAGATTTCCGTCGAGCACATAAATAAAACGCTGCAAATGCGTGCCACCAAGCTCTCCCCCGGATTCGAATTCAGCGGTATACTGCGCGAATTTTGCTCCCGCCGCGGGGCTGACGTGCACGATTGCACAGCAGGCTTTCATACCGGGCAGCACGGTTCGCACGAACGTGTCGGGCGTCAAAATAAAAAAATTATGTCGCTTGCAGCTGCGCGTTTGACCGAGATTATGCACGGCACATCCTTTTTTGAAATTCGACGGAACCGGCCAGTTGAGTTAACAAAAGTGTCCCGCATTCAATGGCCTTCGCCACATCTTCAACACTCACTGACTCGGATGGATGATGGCTGATACCGCCGGGAGTTCGCAGAAATATCATAGCGGTGGGAATTTGTTCCGCCAGAATCATGGCATCGTGACCCGCGCCGCTCACCATGCGACGCGTGCTGCAGCCTGCCTTCCCAGCAGCTTGCTCGATTTGATCGATCAGAAATGGGTCCATGGAAGCCGCCGGCTGGTTCAACAATATTTTTCGCTCTAACGTCAAGCCGCGGCGGCGAGAGATTTCCTCAGCTTGCACGGCAAGAAAATCCGCGGCTCGGGCGCGCACGTTGTCAGATTTGTGGCGGACATCGAGGCTTAAACGGACCTGGCCGGCAATCACATTGGCGGCGTTAGGCGTAGCGGCAATGCGGCCGACCGTTGCGACCAATCCTTTTTCCCTCTTGGCCAACCGCTCCACCTCAAGGATCCATTCCGCCGCCGCTGACATCGCATCGTGGCGAAGATTCATGGGCGTCGTGCCGGCATGATTGGCGCGGCCGAGGAAAGTAAACTCGCCACGTGTCTGCCCAGCGATGCCTTCCACAACGCCCAGTGGGATTCCCAATGATTCAAGCACCGGACCCTGTTCGATGTGAAATTCCACATACGCCAGGGTATCGTTGCTCATTGCCGCCTTCGAAATGTCCGTGGGTTTGAGACCAAAATTCTCAATCGCGGTTAGAACGCTCACCCCATTTGTGTCCTTACGATTGAGTAACTCGTCATCCAGCTTGCCGGCTAACGCGCGGCTGCCGATGAACGGCGTGCCGAAGCGAATACCTTCCTCTTCTGAAAAACCAATGGCCTCAATGGCGAAGGGAAGTTTGTGGTCCTCCAGCGTTTCAAGTAACGAAACAGCCAGCACTACTCCGAGCACGCCGTCATAGGCCCCGGCGTCCGGCACGGTATCCAAATGCGAACCGAGGAGCAGTCGTGGCGCCGCAGTTTGCGCAGCGGGATAAACTCCCCGCAAATTTCCGGCCGCATCGATGCGCACCTCGGCTCCCGCCGTCTCCAGCCACTCGCCCACTTCACGGTAGCATTCGCGCATGGCAACAGAGAGAAACGTACGACAGGTGCTGCCCGGCGTTTCGGTAACCGACGCTAACCGCTTGCATCGAGCTATTACTTTTTCCGCCTGGTCCGTGATGATGCCAGAGTGTGACATTAACCCCTAATCCTGACGGCGAATGCGCGCCTCGATATAGCCATGCGGTTCGTCTACGGGAACAAATATCTCGTTGGGATTGTCCTGTCCAAAACGCAAAAGATCTATAAGCAGACAGTGCCGGTTCGGCATGTTCAATTCGATTTCGTCCACTTCGGGAATCTGCTGGAGAACAGCTTCACCCATCGCGTACAGGGTGTGTTGCACGGATTTACTGGTATGTCCCGCAAATACGCCAAGCAAAATTTGTCGGATACTCTTTCGCAAAGTACGAAAGGAAACATCCATGGCGGAATATTTCCAGCGCGCGCTAAGCGCCGTGCCCAACAAACGATCCGTCGATTCCGGCAAAGTGGTTAGCGAATCTTTCAGGAAACCGGCAAATTCCGATCCCGCGGTTTTCATAATGACCAGGTTATCGAGCCCGGCCCAAATCGACGATGTGCCAGCACGCGCTCGCAATGTTTCCGTGGTCTGGAGTTCGGCGCTCGATTGCACAAATGTTGTGGGGTGAGGCTTTCCTTCGATAACTGCGCGTTCCCAGGTTTTTTCAGAGATGGAAACCTGGGTGGTGGAAAGTTGTGGATTATGGTCCAGAAAAAAATCCGCTAATTCTTGGCCAAATTCTTCCATGCACGTTTGCGAGGATTCACGCGCCAATGAATACACCGTGTTTTTCATGGTATCGGTAGGGAGGATGTTGCGGTTGTCGCCATCGACGAAACAGGATTCAAAATCTCCGGAGAAGAGGATTTCCACGGTCCATTCACGAAAATCGTGACGGTCGCCACGCCGCTTTACTTGGACCAGACGTACGCGTGACTTGCCATATTTATTCTCAGCCAAAGCAATCACGCTATCAGCTCCCTCGATAAATCGTGTATCCGTACGGGCTCAAAAGCAGCGGAATGTGAAACTCTGATTCTCCCTCGAGAACTTGAAATGCGACTTCTATAAGAGGATAAAGAGTTGCGATTTCCTGCGCTTGAAAATAACTCGCGGTATCGAAATTCAAGCGGTAAACACCGGCAGTAAGACTCTCATTTGCCGGCAGCAATTGCGCGCACCTACCATCAGCCCCGGTGCGTGAAGAAAATAGCGCCACCCAATCGCCGGAGTGTTCGCGCCGCTCCAGGCGTACCGAAACATCCTTCGCCGGTTTTCCCAGAACAACGTCGAGGACGTGCGTGGAGATTCGACTCATTCAGAGATCCATTTCTTCAAGCGCAGGCTGGTAATCTGTTGCTGTTGCTCGGCCGATTCCTGGAGTTCAGCCTGTTCGTCATTGCGCAATCGCCGTTGCAGAATATCCAAGATCGTATGCACAGACTTGCCCGCGGCACACACAATAAAAATACGGTTAAAGCGCTGCTCGTAAGCTCGATTACCCTCCGCCAGCGCAGCAAGGGCGTCATTCTCAGCCGCGCCAACTCTCTGTTGCTCTTCGCTGGACCACTGGGCCGATCGCGCGGGGGCAGTTGCAGGTGCGACCGAATGTCCGATGCGCGGGTGATGAGCGAAAGCCTCCATCCAATCTGCTTCCGTGAGACTTCTCCACATTTTGTCAGATGCGGCCAGCAGACTATCTTCGTTCTCAATGGGTCTGAGAGCAGCCATCTGTCGTGCCCAGGAGTTTGAACCGCAACACGGCAGAATTTCAAGCGCCGCTTCTCCTGCCGGCAGAGAATTCCAACGTGCCAGCACACTCGACTTTTTATTTCCGGCTTCAACGAAACCGTTCAGAAATTCAGCGACAAGATTCGCCGTCACCGCACGCCTGTATCTGGCGGATGATCGAATATCGTCAATGGGCTGGATTTCGCGAGCCACAGTTTTCTTTGCCAGCATAATAAGCTCCGGATCAATTCTCTTGCCGCGAAGGACCCTTTCAGTTTCTCTTAAACGAAATGGAATCGGTGCGACACTTCCCACAGCCATGCGAATATCTTCGATCACTCCTCCGGCGACCCGGCCTAGCGCCGCCAAACACACTTTCGAGATGGCCTGGGCATTGCGTGCGCCAATTTTACGCGTATACGCACGATAATCCGAAAACTGCCTCGGAAGGATTACAAACTGAATCACTTCGTCCGGGGCGCACTGCGTTTTTCGGTAGCCGGTGTGAAAGTTTTCGTAAGGTACCCGGCGCTCCCCTCGAACGGAAACTAAAATCAACTCCGCTCCATGGACCAGTAATGCCGGTAGAGAATCCGCGGCGGGCGAAGCGTTGACGATATTGCCTCCGAGCGTTCCGCGATTCTGATTGGCTACTCCGCCGGTCCAGCGCGCGGCGCTCGTTAACAGTAGAAATTCGCGATTCACAAAGGCATTTTCTATCAAATCTGTATAGGTGCATCCGGCTCCGATGCGAATTTCGCCCGGGAAAATTTCAATGTGACGAAGTTCTGGCAAATTCCAAATGCTGACCAACTTTCGCGCGGCAAGATGACCCGCGGAATACTGCACCATCAAATCGGTCCCGCCCGCGATAGGCAGCCAAGCGCCTGGTTCCTGAGCGAGCAGCGAAAGCACCGATGCCAAATTGTTGGGAGCTACGAGTTCGTAATCACCGGGATGCGACCTCATCGGGTACCTCGACGCGCGACAGCCGCGACGGCTTCAAAAATTTGCATGTAACCAGTGCAGCGGCAAAGATTTCCGGACAATCCCTCGCGGATGTCGGCCCCGGTGGGCTGCGGGATTTTGTTCAACAAGTGAGCGGCGGCAAGTATCATTCCCGGAGTACAAATTCCACATTGCGCGCCTCCGCAATCGAGAAAAGCTTGTTGCAGCGCGTGCAAACGGTGGTCAAAAGCCAGACCCTCGATGGTAGTGATGTGCGTACCGGAAGCTTGCAGCACCGGTATCAAGCAGCTGTTGACCAAAACTCCGTCCACCAACACGGAGCACGAACCGCACTCGCCTTCGCCGCAGCCTTCCTTGGTACCCGTCAACCCAAGTTGCAACCGCAACACATCAAGTAGTCGTTCCATGGCAAAAGCGCGTACGGTAACAGCCTTGCCGTTCACGACAAAAGTGATACCCGATTTAGAGGCCGTTTGCGAAAGCTCACTCATTGCTTACTGTCCGCCGATACATGCATCGTTTGATGCGGATTATTTGCCGTCACGGCCTCAAAAATATCTTCCGGCAGTAGCGGGATCGAATTAAGAGAAATGCCCAGAGCGTCCGTAATGGCGTTGACGATGGCTGGCGCGGGACCATCCATCGGCAGCTCCCCAATTCCTTTTGCTCCGAAAGCTCCGTGAACGTTACCCAACTCCTCGAAAAAAACTCTGATCGGAGGAATGTCGGCTGAAGTGGGCATGATGTAGTTAGTCATTTGACCGTTTTTCATGCGGCCTTTATCCCAAATTACTTTCTCATAGAGCGCGAACCCGATTCCCTGGGCCACGCCTCCGATAATTTGTCCCGCTGCGAGAACTGGATGGAGAACTCTGCCGACCTCCTGTAGACAAACGAAATCATCCACCGTTACGCTGTAGGAAGTGAGATCGACGGTTACTTCCGCAACGTAAACGGCCCACGCAAACGCGGCATAGGCGGCGCCGCGATAATTTTCTTCGTCCCAGGAAATGTCGTTAGCTTGCTGGTATCGTGCGAGAGAACGGAATACTCCGTTCTGCGCGACATGCTGGCGGCAGGCCGCGCGAAACTCTTCGGGCGAATAAACTTCGCCCAGCAAGCCGCTGGATCTCAGCGTCTGCAGGATCGCTAAAGCCGCTGAATGAACCAGTTTTCCTACTACCATGATGGTTCGCGACGCCACGGTGGGTCCACTATTCGGAACTATCTGAGTATCGGGTTGCGCGATTCCCACATCTTCGTAACGCACTCCCAGTGCCTCCGCGGCGATCTGGCAGAGCACCGTTTTTGTGCCTTGGCCGAATTCGGTACTCGAGACCAAAACCCTTACGGTGCCGTCAGCGCAAGTCTCCACGCCTACGAGCGAATTGAGATAGCGTTCGCCGGAACCGGTAAAACCCGCGCCATGGAGAAAAGCCGCGATGCCAATACCCTTTTTTTTGCCCGCGTTTAAACTTTCCTTGGCGAAAGTTTCCTTCTTGGCCCGGTAGTCGGCCAGTTCCAGCGCGCGATCCAACAGCTTCCCCAGGTCGATTTGTTCCTGTACGACTTGGTCCGTGGTGGTCGTTTGTCCGGGCTTGAGAAAGTTCCGCCTTCGGATCTCCACAGGAGAAATCCCCAGGGTCTGCGCGATGAAATCCATGTGGCGCTCCATCGCGAAGAGCGACTGTGGTGCGCCAAATCCACGAAATGCGCCGTGCGGCGGTGCATTGGTGGCCACCGATTTGGCGCGAATACGGACGCTGGGCCAATAATAAGATCCACCAGCGTGCAATGCGCCTCGCGAAAGCACCACCGGCGTCAGAGTTTTATATGCGCCCCCGTCAATCGTGAATTCAATTTCTCCGCCAAGAATTTTGCCTTCTTTGCTCACGGCGGTCCGGTGACGCGTTCGCGAAGGATGCCGCTTGGTAGTAGCGGCCATGTCTTCCATTCTGTCGTAGACAATTTTTACTGGCTTGCCGGATTTAATTGCCAGAAGCGTCGCGTGCGCCGCGAGCATCGACGGATACTCCTCCTTGCCGCCAAACGCGCCGCCAGTTTCCATTTGCACCACGCGCACGCGGTCTTCCGGCAAGCCACACAATTCCATGAGCGCCTTGTGCACATAGTAGGGGCATTGCAGCGAGCCCCACACGGTAATCCCTTGTTGCGGATCGAAACTCGCGATCATCCCATTGTTTTCGATGTACAGCTGCTCTTGCGCGCCGGTGGTGTATTCCGCTTCGACGATATAGTCGGCATTCTTAAACGCGCTTTCTAGGTCCCCCTTTTCAATGAGGTAGCTTTTGAAAATGTTGTCCGTGCCCCAGATAATCTCTGAAAGCTTCTCACTCTCCTCGATAGTGAAGATGGGCGGAAGTGGGTCAGATTCGATGGAAACGGCTTCCACCGCTTTGGCCAGCAGATTTCGGTCTGGATGCGCGAGCAGAAGGATGGGTTCCTCGGGATGATTGATCAATTCCTGCGCGAGGCAGGGCTGATCCTCACCAATTAACGCGATGCAATTTTTTCCGGGAATATCTTTGGCGGTAACCACGACAAATTCATCCCAATTCACCACCGGGCGAAAAATGATTGATTTTATTTTGCCTCGCGCGATGCGGCTGCGAACGGTGGCGCCGTAAAGCATGCCTGGCAATTCCATATCGTCAACATAGCGGGACGCGCCAGTGACTTTGTCGCGGCCTTCGAGTCGCGGAACCGATTTGCCGACGATGCGATCCTTATTCATGTTCATCGATCCGGAAAGCTAAGCAGGGAGTTCGCGCCCTTCCGGTTTTCCGTGGAATGCATTATTCGCGAACACGAGCCTACCGCGAACATAGGTAGCTTTCACCTCGCCTTTTAATTTTTCGTTCAGGTACGGCGAAAACGAATGCCGGTGATGAAGTCGGTCGCGTGTGACTAGAAATTCGCTGGCCTCATCAAAAACGACCAGATCGGCATCGTAACCTGCGGCAATCTTGCCCTTCTGAAGTTGGCACCCAACCAGTTTCGCGGGCGCTTCCGCCATCCAGCGCGCGATGTCCGTGAGAGAAAATCCCCGCGCGAGAGCTTCGGTATACATCACTGGCAGCGCAACAGACAAACTTGCAATGCCACCCCACGCCGTTCGAAAGATTCCTTCGGCAAAGCGCTTCATTTCCGGGGGGCAGGGCGAATGATCGGTGGCTACCAGATCGAGCGTTCCGTCCTTTAGGGCGCTCCACAACTGTTCGCGATTTTCGGCGCCGCGAATGGGAGGGGCGCACTTCAATTGCGTCGCTCCGCGCAAAATTGCTCCGGCGTGAAAATGCAAATAGTGCGGACAAGTTTCCACCGAAACTGGAAGTCCTTCAAGCCGGGCAGCGCGTAGAGCGGGAAGAGCCTGGCTCGCCGACAGATGCACTATATGTAAACGAAAATTGTATTGGCGGCAGAGCGATATGAGAAGTTTTATCGCAGAAAGTTCCGACTCCTCCGGACGCGATTGTAGATACGTCGAATACTCAGTCCAATCGGCTTCTTCCAAATCCTTTGTGGCCGCGTCGATGCTATCGGGGAGCTCGGCGTGTACGAGAAGAGGCAAGCCTGTCTGCGCAACGTGCGGTAAGGCTTCACGCAACTGCTGTTCGGTAACCATCGTAAATTCGTCGATACCCGGATGGACCAAAAAACATTTGAAGCCTCGCACGCCCGCGGCTGCAAGCCCGGCAATATCTTGCTGATTGTCGGCCACCACTCCTCCCCAGGCAGCCCAGTCCACCCAGCACCGGCCTTTCGTCGCAGCCCGCTTGGCTTCCAGTGCGGCAACATTAGTGGTGGCCGGCACGCAATTCAGCGGCATATCCGTCACGCAGGTAAATCCGCCGGCAGCCGCCGCGCGCGTCGCGGTTTCGAATCCTTCCCATTCCGTGCGGCCCGGATCATTGATATGAACGTGTGCGTCGCTAAGGCCGGGTAGAATGGCTGCATCCCCGAAATCGACAATTCCAGCTTCTGGCGGGACTTGATTGAGCGTTACTATCTCCCGAATCGCTTCTCCTTCGACAAGCACGGCGGCCGGACGAATTCCCTCAGGGGTAACGACGCGCCGAGAAAGGAAAGCTTGCAAATCCATGGTAAGCGGCGAAACTCCACTGCACCCTCCTTCAGTTTAAGGTAACTCGCTTAAGGGCATCTGCAGTTTTTCAAATCTCTGCAAGTCAGAATTCGAACCGAACAACATGTGCTCCGGGCTTATACTTGCTGCCCTGAAGGAGTGCCGGCGAATTTTGCCAGCAGCGTTGAACCGCGCCATGATTTTGATTTATCGCAATCCGGGAGGCCCCAGCGGCAAATTAACATGAACAATCCATTCATGGCGCGGGCTATCCAGCTTTCCATTGAGAACGTTCACTCTAACAACGGGGGGCCATTCGGCGCCGTCATCGTAAAAGACGGCCAAATTATTGCCGAGAGCGTGAATCGCGTCACCTCGACGAACGATCCCACCGCTCACGCGGAAGTGCTGGCCATTCGTCAGGCCTGCACCAAGCTCGGAGTTTTTGAGTTACTCGATTGCGAGCTATATACCTCCTGCGAGCCATGCCCGATGTGCCTCGGCGCTATTTATTGGGCGCACATTTCTCGTATCTGGTTCGCGAATTCGGCTGAGGATGCTGCCGGGATTGGTTTCGATGATTCGTTTATTTACAGTGAATTGAAGCTGCCACAAGCACAACGCCGGATTCCAACGCGACAGATGATGCGCGAAGAAGCGTTAGCAGCTTTTCGAGCTTGGGCGGAGAAGCCGGACAAAATTGCCTATTGAGATTCCTGCTACAAATCGCGTGCTCACTGTCAATACCGGCGAAGACGGTGATGAGCGGCGTGAATAAATTCCTTACAGCCAAAGTGGGGAATGATTGATCGATCGCTATTTCCAGCTGACCGAGAACCACACCTCGGTAAAGCAAGAACTGCTCGGCGGCCTCACTACTTTTATAACCATGGCGTACATCGTCGTTGTGAACCCGCAAATCCTGGCGCAAGCGGGTATGCCGGCCGATGGGGTCATGTTTGCAACGTGCTTGTCGGCCGCGGTGGCAACTCTCGTGATGGGACTGTACGCCAACTATCCAATCGCGCTGGCCCCTGGTATGTCGCTGAACGCGTACTTCACCTACTCTGTATGCCTCTCCATGCATGTTCCGTGGCGCACTGCGCTCGCAGTGGTATTTTTCTCGGGAGTTCTATTCCTAGTCCTTACCGTTACGCGGGTTCGCGAGCAAATCGTCAATGGCATGCCCGATTGCTTGAAGCATTCGACGGCGGCGGGAATTGGGATGTTCATCGCCTTTGTGGGAATGCGTAATGCGAAGCTCATCGTCTCCCATGCCGCGACATTTGTAGGGCTGGGTAGTTTCGCCGATAAGGAAGTGCAAACCGCATGTTTCGGCTTGGCCTTGACCCTAATTTTGATGGCTAGAAAAATCAACGCCGCCATTTTGATCGGTATCGTGGGCACCGCGCTGCTCGGTATGCTTCGCGGTATCTCCAGTTGGCCTTCGGCAATTTTCTCCATGCCGCACCCATCGTCCACGTTTTTGCAATTGGATTTTCGCTCAGCTATCCATCTGGGCTTTCTGGAGATTCTGTTCGCATTTTTGTTCGTCGATCTGTTCGATAACGTGGGCACTCTAGTCGGCGTCTGCGAGCAGGGAGGTTTCGTCAAAGACGGAAAAATTCCGCGCGTCGGACGCGTGTTACTCGCGGATTCCATCGGAACTATTTTTGGCTCGCTCGCGGGAACTTCTACGGTAACAAGTTATATCGAAAGCGCCGCCGGGGTAGCCGCTGGCGCCCGCACGGGCCTTAGCAATGTGGCGGTGGCTGGATTATTTCTTGTGGCCCTGCTCTTCGCGCCGCTGGCCACGGCGATTCCCGCTTATGCGACAGCTCCCGCACTTATCCTCGTGGGCGTTTTAATGGCGCAATCCATCGCGCACATTCGCTGGCAAGAATTCAGCGAAGCGCTACCGGCCTTCATCACCATGTTGGTGACGCCGCTCACCTTCAGCATCGCCACCGGTCTTAGCTTTGGGGTTATTTCTTATGCGGTCGTGAAAGCCGCAGCAGGAAAGTTTAAGGAAGTAAACACTCTAGTTTGGGTGCTTACCGTTTTGTTCATCCTGCGTTACGTATACCTTGCTTCAGCCTGAGCCTTTCATCCATCTTCGACGCTTCAACAGCGCCACCATCATTGGTCGTAGTGTAGAGAAACAAAATCACCGTAACGCACGTGTTAAACTTTTCGCTTTGCTAGCGCTTCCAACCCCGATCAGGAGTGAGAATGCAATCTTTGTTTGTTTTGTCCCCCAGACTCTTAACCGCCTGCCTGCTGATGGTTTCTGGCGCATGCGCCGGGTTAGCCCAGGAAGCAAAACCCGCCAACTATTCCGATATATTCGACAAAAGAGAAGTAATGATTTCGGCGCGCGACGGAATCAAACTGCATACCGAGATTTACACCCCAAAGGGTTCAGGACCGTTCCCGATTATTTTTGAACGCACACCGTACGGAATTTCTGCACCCGACAAAGGCCATAGTCGTTCGTTAAGTCGCTATGCGGACATGATTCCTGAAGGCTACATTTTTGTATTTCAGGACATTCGCGGCCGCTATGGTTCCGAAGGTCAATTCGTGATGAACCGGCCGATCCATGACCCTTCCGACGTTAGGGGCGTGGATGAAAGCACGGATGCGTACGACACCATCGACTGGTTGGTGAAAAATGTTCGACGCAACAACGGACGCGTGGGCATGGACGGTATTTCTTACGGCGGCTTTCTGGTAGCCATGGGGATGATCCATCCGCATCCTGCGCTGAAAGCGGTTTCCGAGCAGGCCTGCATGGGCGATACATTCCTGGGCGACGATTTTTTTCACAACGGCGCATTTCGCTTGAGCTATGGGTTTGAATACGCGGCCTTGCTGGAAAGTTCCAACGAGAATTTCAATTTTGCGTTTGACCGCTTCGACGTCTACGACTGGTATCTGCGTTTGGGCGCCTTATCCAACGCCAACGAAAAATATTTTCACGGCGCTATTCCAACATGGAACAATTTCGTGGCGCACAATAGTTACGACGAGTTCTGGAAGAAACATGCGGTTGCGTACGGCCTGAAGGAAGCCACGGTGCCAGATTTGAACGTCGCCGGATGGTGGGATCAGGAAGATTTTTACGGCCCCATGTTCACTTACGAAAATCTGGAAAAATCCGACACCAAACATTTTAATTATTTGGTGGTGGGCCCATGGAATCATGGCGGATGGGGGCGCGGATCGGGAAATGCGCTCGGAGCCATACCGTTCGGAAGCGACACCGCAGTTTTTTTTCGCCAGCGGGTGGAAGCCCCGTGGTTCGCCTATTGGTTGAAGGACAAAGGCACTCTGCCGCTCAAGGAAGCGCTACTTTTCCAGACGGGCACTAACACCTGGACCTCTTTCGATTCCTGGCCACCCAAAGAAGCAAAACCGCGGAATCTTTATTTCCGAGAAAATGGTGCGCTGTCCTTTGCAGCTCCGCAATCCGACTCCATCAACGAATTCGACAGTTATATAAGCGATCCCGCGCATCCGGTACCTTACCGGCATCGCCCTGTAGACAGCACCTATCCCGAGGATCATCCAGGAAGTTGGTACACCTGGCTGGTGCAAGATCAGCGCTTTGTTGATGAACGCCCGGATGTCCTGACCTGGCAAACCGGAGAATTAACGGAGGACCTTACGATTGCGGGAAATGTGACCGCCAAGCTTTTCGCATCGACAACCGGCACGGACGGTGACTGGGTCGTGAAACTAATCGACGTATACCCGGAAAAATATTCACAGGATTGGAAACTTTCAGGTTATGAACTGATGATCTCGGAAGAAATTTTTCGCGGCCGCTTCCAAAAATCAATGGAGAAACCGGAGCCTCTACAAGCCGGCGCGGTTAACCCGTTCACGATTGACCTGCACACCGCAAACCATGTGTTTAAAAAGGGACACCGCCTCATGGTGCAAGTGCAAAGTTCATGGTTCCCGCTTTATGATCGCAACCCACAGAAATTTGTTCCCAATATTTTTGAAGCTAAGCCCAGCGACTATCAAACGGCCACGCAGCACATTCACCGTTCCAGAAGGTATCCATCGAGCGTGGAGATTTCGGTGTTGCCGGCAGGGGTAGGGGCCGTGTCCGCTAAGTAATAGTTTTGGGTCCCAGCGGCGGGAGCGAGGATCGAAGGCCCGCGTCCAATATGAACACCTCGCCACCAGAGTCTGGCCCGAACGGTTCATATTGAACGCGGGAATTCGATGGTTCTTGGGACTATGGGCTTAGAGATGTTTTCTCTGTAGGCCTCCTTATCGACTCAAAAGGACTACCGGGACCACTTCACTTTCAGAGGCGGTTCCCCAATAGTGGATAGATACGAAAGGATCCGGCGAATGTCAAAAGACCTTCACGTGAAACTGCTGTGACTCAATAAACCGCTATGAATAAGTAAGTTACTGTGTTCAATGACCCGCTCCTATGCTATAGTCCCGGAGGTTTATAGGGCGAGATATTGGAACCAGAAGTTCAACCCGCACTTGGCGTACGCTTTGGCCTGTTCGATGTGGACCTTGTTCACGGGATCATCACCCGCCAAGGCACGCGGCTGAAGCTGCAGGACCAGCCGTTTCGTATCCTGACGATATTGCTCCAACGACCCGGGGAGATCATCACCCGCGAGGAGCTACGCCAAGCCCTTTGGCAAGAGGGCACGCACGTTAATTTCGACGGCAGTCTGAATGCTGCGCTCAAGAAATTACGTTTCTGTTTGCAGGACGATGCCGAGAACCCACGTTTCATTGAAACAGTGCCTCGCCAGGGTTACCGTTTCCTTGCTCCAGTACACCAGATTCATTCTCGCGTAAACGTCACGAGCGCCAAGCCCTCGGTTACCGCGGAGGGTGCAGACGAAGTGGAAATTCACCTATCGATGCAGCCGGAATTTTCCGCGGAGCGAGCTGCGGAACTGCAAAAGGAACGACGGAAAGAACAAAGTGCCAGGCGGTGGTTGGACATAACGTTATTGACCGCCGCCATCCTGTTTGGCTCCTGGCTATTCTTCTTCATCATTTATCCCGTTCCACACCCCAGCGTGCAACGCATGGTGCGCATTACTAATGCTGGAGACATTGACGAAACCGGCGGAATCGTTTCGGACGGCAGCCGAATTTTTTTTCGAGAGCGTTTCGGCGAGCGTTGGCACTTGATGCAAACCTCGGTGGAAGGGGGGAACGCGGAAGTGGTTGCCGCGCCATTTGCCAACACCCGGCTGTTCGCTATTTCGCCTGATCATTCCGTATTTCTCATCGGAGAGTTTAACCGCCCAGATGACGAAATGACTCTTTGGCTGTGGCCCGTGCAAGGAGGCGCACCACGAAGATTGGGGGATGCTATCGGCCGCGATCCGGCGTGGTCGCCCGAGGGCAGCCAGGTTGTTTTCGTGCACGAGCGAAGACTGTTCGTGGTGCATTCTGATGGAACGCAACTTCACGAGATTGCGCGCCCCAACGGTCGGCCTCACGCGCCGGCGTGGTCCGTGGACGGAGAAACGATTCGTTTCCACAGCGAGAATGCAGGAAGCAACGGCTCTTCTATTTGGGAGATGAATGCCGACGGCAGCAAGTTACATCGCGTCCTTCCCGGCGGGACACAACCAGTTTCGCAATCTTCCGGTCAGTGGACGGCGGATGGAAAATACTTTTTGTTTTCGGGGTGTCAGAACGACGAGTGCAATCTGTGGGGCATGCGGGAAACGTGGAACTGGTTCCGGCGGACTAACCAAGGACCGGTGCAGCTGACGCGCGGGCCCGACTCGCTGCACGTTTCAATTCCGGCGCAAACCGGCTCGCGCGTGTTCGCCTTCAGCTTACGATCGCATCGCGAACTAACGAAGATCGATCCAAAAACGAATGGCTCGGTTTTTTTAATGCCGACGCTTCGGGCTGATGAAGCGGTAGTTTCTCCGGAAGGCCGATCGCTTTTATATATCGACCGGCCCGGCGGATCGCTGTGGCTCAGCAGGATGGATACCAAGAAGCAACTGCGTTTGACCGATGCGCCGCTGGTGGCGGCCGCGCCCCGATGGTCGCGCGATGGAAAGCGTATTTTATTTATGGGCGTACAACCGGGTCACCCGCGGCAAATTTATATCTTGTCATCAGACGGAGGAGGCTTGCGCGCAGTGTTACCGGAAGGACGCGAAGGAGCGTCCGCAGACTGGTCTCCGGACGACACGCAAATTGTGGTTAGCATGCAGGATGTAAAAATCCCTCCGAAGTTCGGCATTTATTTGTTCAAGCCCAAAACTGGCGAGTTCACTCTATTGCCGGATTCCCGCGGATTTGCGGAACCCCGGTGGTCACCGGACGGCCGTTATATCGCGGGACTGGATGAAAGCAAACGTCATCTGGTGCTTTACGATTTTCAGACCAAGAAATGGAGTTCGTTAGCCGAAGGCGGTCTGATCGGTATTCCTTATTGGTCCGATAACGGCGAATCCATCTATTTTCAGGATCAACTTGAAAAGGAACAATCGGTCTACCGCGTAGACGTAGCGGGCGGCCAGCCGCAGCGGGTATACGGCTTTGGGGATGTGCTGCAAAGCCCGGCGCACTACCTGTTCAACGGGCTGGATGCTAAAGGCTGGTTGTATGTAACCGTAGAGCGCGGGCTCACTGACATTTACGCACTGGACCTGGATTTACCCTAAGCGCGGCAGACCTCGTTACCCTGACCGTTATTTTTTCCGGGTGTAAATGAAATCATATTCCACCTTCCATGTTTTTCCGCCGTCAGTCGAGCCCTGACTGAATTGGCGCACTTTATCTTTGCCGGATGGAATAAATTGCAAATGACGTTTTAATTTAGTGCCATCCTTCTGCGGTATTTCGTCAGTCCAAAAATCCATTACTCTATCGTTCAGGCCACCGTAAAAATGAATCATTCCTCCAGCATTGTCGTTCCAGAACTGTTCCCAGCGGTCAAGGTCTGCGTTGTAAATATTGAAACTCTTTCCCTGATAACCGATGTTGCCCGCGCTGGTCCAGTTTTCCTGAATGACGCAGTCCCCAAGGATTAGCTCAATCTTGCTGCTGCCGGCGGGATTGGCGCCTTCTACAGTGACCACATCCCACTCTCCGATCCAGAAATCGAACTGGCGATTCAGTGGTTTGTAGGCACACGGTTTCAAATTGTGGGTGACTTGTTCAACGATTTTCGCAAACCGCGCGTCGGGGCGCAGTGAGGATAATTCCTGATCACTGGTGAGGCGATCCGCTTCGCTAAATCCGTCTTGCGCTGCTTTCTGAAGATATTCAAACGCCTTTTGCGTATCGTGCTTCAAAGCGTACGCCAGCGCCATTCCGTATTCGGCGACGCCAGGAGGCAATCCTGCCTCCATTGATTTCTGGTAGGCCGCGATGGCCTCGTCCTGCTTGTCGAGGGCATGCAAAGAAACGGCCAGTCGATACCAGGCGCGTCCGTTACTCGGCTGATGCAAGACCACTTGTTGGTACCACAACGCAGCCTGCGCCCAATCCTTAGCTTGATAGGCCTCGTTTGCTGTCGCGGCTTCGTAAATGCCTGGGGGAGCTTGAGCTACCTGTTGTGCTGCGGTTGGCTTGGAAGCACTGATCGGCACCAAACAAAGGGCAGCGCAAAGGGTGATGGACATCCTTACCAGGTGTGTGG
>DASYJM010000101.1:0-5150 GCA_035996445.1 Candidatus Acidiferrum sp.
CCCGCCGTGGCTTTCGTTTTCCGAACCGTGAACGCCCTGATCTTGCCGAAAAGCTCGCCAAGTGCTCGCGAGAACACTTGCCGACCTGCATTTCCGCCGGCTTCATCCGGTAGGTCGAGCTCGGTTTGGAAAGTAGCAAAATCATTCCCCAGAGAAGCGCCTTGGTCTAAAAACCAAATCTGAGACCAGATGTCGTACGGACGATTGGCGATTGGAGTACCGGACATGATCACTCGCCGGCTGAAGCCGCTCGATAAGGAGTGCATGGCCTTGGCCAACGTTGACTCCGGATTCTTTATCTTTTGCGATTCGTCGCAGATCACTCCCACTCGCCTCGTCTTAAGAAAGAGCGCAAATCGGCCCTTGCGGGAGTTGCACGCTTCGTAGTGGGTAAGATAGATCCTCCACGGGGTGTTAAAAGCGTAAAAGAGCGTTTGTGCGTCCTGATTCAGCGTTTTCGCTTTGAAGTATGAATGCCGCGCAATTTCCTCTTCCCAGTTCTTGATCAACGACTTCTTTGTTATGATCATCGCCGAATCCACCACATTGTTCGCCAGCCAGGTTAGTGCGAGGTCGATCGCAATCTTCGTTTTCCCCAGCCCTTGTTCATGGAAGATCGCGGCGTACTCCAAATCTTTGATGACGGAAAGGGTCTCGATCTGAAAAGGGAAGGCCTCATGTTTCAGCTCAAAAGATATGGCTCTACCTGCTTTCAGCATTGGAAGTCGCATTCAGTTAAATAGACGGTCGCCACGCCGGCGGCAGTCACCTTTTTCGACGCGAGGCGCACAAGGTTTTTCGCCGTAGCTTTTGCTTGCCACGGAATTGCAAAAACAAAGGTCGGGTCCGGGCGCACCGATAGAAAGCTGAGGAAAGCGCAGATCTGCCGGAACGACCGTTCGGAATCAATGTCCGGAATCGTCTTAGCCTCACCTAGCACTGTGATCAATGGCGGAGATGTGACGCCATAAACATCCGCATAAAACCCATCCACATTGGGAGGCTTCTCAGTATTCAAGGCGGTAGGACTGTCGCAGTACAACAGAAAGCCAGGAGTCAGCATGTGTTTGTTATGAATCCACCGCAAGATGACGGAGACAAGCTGCGTATGCTGCAATGTCTCACTCATCAGAGGTAGGTTTGGCGAATTTAGTCCACATTGAATCGTTCGATACTGGTCAAGAATGTGTCGACGGAATCTTGAACTTCCTGCAACTCCCTCAAGGTTTTTGAGGTCGGATCATTCTTCAATTCGAGAACATCAGAATACGGGATACTCGAAAGCGCTTGCGATAGAGCTTGGGCTAACTGAGCGATAGAAGCTTCTCGCAAAGCCTTATCTAATTCCGGCCGTTCTAAGACCTTGAGCGCTTCTTTTGATCCCTTGGTTAGAAAGATGGCCCGAGCCTTCAGATCGGCCAAAATGACTGGCAACTGCCGAACGTGCTCCAAGCGATCAAACTTGTTGTCGTACATCCATTGCGAGAAATCCGACATGTTGAATCCCGCAAGTATGATGCTCGATTTGACCGAGGAGCGCTGAACTTCGACAAAGCCGCTAAATTTCCTCGGTTCCAGCTCGGCCCCATCAGCTTCGCAAATCGGTCGATAATGCGTCTCCATCTCGCTGTAAGCGTCTATGCATTCGTTAACGGCCTTTTTGCTGCCGCCGCAAAAATCCACGAGCCGATTCATGCCCATCTTCTCTTTGTTGCGCAAATAAGAGAGATATTTAGCCTTTGAATACGGGTCCCACTGACGGGGACCGACAAGGTGAGCTTGGAGACGGATAGCCTCAATGTCTTCGTCATCGAGGTTTTCATAAACGATCGCCTGAATACTATCCCAGTTTCCTTCAGCGTTGTTTTTGAGAAACCATTGGTAGAGGCAAACCCGAGTATTGCCTTCGATGCAGACCTTCACGCCGTTCGGGAGCTGATGAACCAGGATCGGTTGGATTATCCCGCCATTTGTGAGAATCGAATTCTTGAGAGTATCGTACTTGGTGCCGCCCTGACTCTCGTTATCGTCACCCGGAGAGCCTAGTGCCATCTGAATTTGCTCCGGGCTGATCTCGCCCTCATAAGTGTCCAGCCACTTCGCGATGCGAGGGTTGTCCTTATCGAGAGAGATTTCTGAGAGTTTGAGTAGTTGATGGTTTCCTTGGTTCATGGGGTTCGTCACACGGCATCCCTTCAGCGAGCTGATTTGAAGAGAAACGCGACACGACTACCAGCTTCTGTCACAAAAAGCGTGGAAGAGAAAGCGAAAATTGGTCGCGAATGCCCCATCGGATCTTCTGATAAGGGTCGCGTCGCTGTTCTACCACTTCAAGTGTGGCGGCATGAACTCGGTGCAGCCACTCGCCCCATCTCGTACCAGTGGTCAGCCGCCTCACCGTAAAACGGAATTGGTTCGCCGCGACGGTGGACTTGAACAGGGAATATGTGCTAAGGAAAAGGATGCTTCGCACCCTCCTCCCGACGCTCGCCGTCGCTCTCGCTCTTCTCTCTCAGCCGGCGTCGATCGGTGCTCGCGAGCCCAGCGCCCCCGCGCTTGCGAAAACGACCGAGGTCTATTTCTCGCCAGGTGGCGGCTGCACCAAGGTGATCACCGACGCCCTCGGCGCCGCCAAGAAGACGGTGCGCGTCCAGGCGTACTCGTTCACTTCCGCACCCATCGCTGCGGCAGTCGTGGCGGCGCACAAACGCGGTCTCGCGGTTCAGGTGATCCTAGACCGTTCCCAACGCAGCTCGCAGTACTCCTCTGCCGACTTCCTCGCCCATGCCGGCGTCCCGACCTTCATCGACTTGAAGCACGCGATAGCGCACAACAAGATCATCATCCTCGATGGCGAAACGGTCATCACCGGATCGTTCGACTTCACCAAGGCGGCAGAAGCCAGCAACGCCGAAAACCTTCTGGTGATCCGGGATCAGGAACTCGCGGGCAAATATGACAAGAACTGGGAAGCGCACTTAGCGCATTCCGAACCTTACGCCGGGCGCTGAGTTATGACCAAAGACCTTCTCCCTTGAACCATCGTCTGAAGTGCGGAGATTCAGACGAGCCGCCTTTTGGCTTCCAAATCCTGTCGATGCGTTGTACTATCCCGGATTACGATGGACGGCACAGTGGACTTATTTGACCTCATCGAGCTGGGGGATCTTGCAAATGTGCGCTTGCTAATACAGCGAGAGCCTCGCCGGCTGCATCTGCGAAGCACTGCGGATTGGACTTCTGGCGACAATCCTCTCCACGCGGCTGCTGGAGAAGGTCGCGCTGACATTGCCAGGTTTTTCCTCGACGTGGGGAGCCGAATTGAAGATGTGAACGAATCAGGCTATACCGCGCTTCACCGTGCAGCCCAGAATGGCCATGAGGAAGTTGTTACTCTCCTGCTTCAGCGAGGTGCCCGAATCGAAGCCGTCACGCCCCAGGGCCGAACGGCCCTACATCTCGCCGCAAGGTACGGGCTCACCTCTGCGGTTGAACTATTGTTGAAAAACGGCGCCAACCCGTGCCCGGTAGGCATCGGGGAGAAACGCCAGTCTCGCAGGCCCAGCTCCATAAGCATTTTTCACTCGCAAGCATCTTGCAGCGTGCCTCTGTCGGAATTGTAGCGGCAAGGGCAAGATAGTCTTGTTCTCGATAATGCAACCTATGGGCAATCGCTAAGCGGGGTTCTGATTGATCCAGCTGAGGGAAAAGTCTTTCCCTGCGCGCCTACTTCGTGGGGCGCTACCCTTTCGAGCGGGAGGTATCCCGCAACGCCCTCTTGAAACCGGCTATCGCCGTCGGCGTCCAGGCGCATGGCGAGACTGCCCAAAAGCGGCAGACTCGCTTCGTATGCGCTACTAAGGGCGACCCTCTGCATCGTCCAGTCGCCGAACTCGCCCCACCTTGCGCCCACGCGAGTTGCTCCCGGACGGCACAGAGCGTCACTACTGAAGAGAAATCGGCGCTTCCAGCGGAATATCCGCCGCTTCGCTCCTGGCGTCACTACCGCGGCTCTTCCATGCCTTCGGGCGGCAGCAAGTAAAGGGCATCCAACGGTCTCCCAAAATTGTCCTCAAGGCGTTTCACGTCCATTCCGGGACTTTTGGGAACCCTCCGTCGGAGCCTCCCTTGACTAGCTGCCTGAATCCCGAAGGCGGTTTGGTCTCCATGTTTTTCAAAAGCGCAGAGCTTTTTGCAAAACAAAACAAAGGAGATCATTATGAAGCAAGACATCTACACCGAAGTAACTAACCGCATCATTGCCCAATTAGAACAGGGGGTTGTACCTTGGCAGTCGCCCTACTTCTCTAAGGTAGGTTTCCCAACCAACTATTCCACCGGCAAACGCTATCAGGGGATCAATGTTTTCCTCTTAGGCAGTCTGCGCTACACCTCGCCATTTTTCCTCACCTATAAGCAGGCCCAGGAGCTTGGCGGAAATGTTCGCAAGGGAGAGCGCGGCGCGTTCGTGATCAAATACGGGACGTACAATAAGGAGAACGGGGCGGCGCCGACGAGCGAAGAAGCCGCGGAGGTCCGGCGCTTTTTGAAATCCTACACCGTGTTTCACGCTTCGCAGATCGAGGGAATTTCCTTCCCCGAGCTTGAGGCGGCGCCCGAACCCGCGGCGAGCGCTGCCTGTGATCGAGCCCGCGAAATCGTGACAGCGATGCCAAATCCTCCCGCGTTCAAGGAGGGTGCAGCCGTTCCTTGCTACCGCCAGGGGAGCGATTGCGTCCATATGCCGGAGCGCCGCTTCTTCCACAGCGAAGAGGCCTATTATTCTACCTACTTCCACGAACTGGCCCACTCTACCGGGCACGCTTCCCGGCTCGCCCGCAAATCTCTGATGGACAACAAGGGCATTGAGTCGCAAGGCGAGAGTCGCAAAATCTATGCGGAGGAGGAGCTTGTCGCCGAAATGGGAGCTTGTTTCGTCGGCGCTCACGCCGGAATCGTCGAACCGGAGATTCAAAACTCAGCCTCCTATCTGCAGGGCTGGATCGACGCGCTCAAATCCAAGGACGCCAAAAGCTGGATCATTCGTGCGGCCAGCCAGGCGCAAAAGGCGGCGGACTACATTCTGAACTTGAGCATCCCGTCTTGAAACGGAAACCGTAAAAATGCTCGGAACGTCCGGGGTCATCCTC
>DASYJM010000102.1:0-5926 GCA_035996445.1 Candidatus Acidiferrum sp.
GCCCCTAACGCGCAAACACCGAGCACGCCGACAATCAGCACAATCTTCATCGCCGATGAGCTCCCGGTCACCGTTGGCGGTGGCGTGCCTGCAGATGACACGGCGGGGATGTTACCCGCTGGTGCAGCGGGTTGCGCAGCCTGCTGTGACGCTTTAGCGCCACACCCTGGACAGAATACGCTTGAGTTATTCAACGCAATTCCACAGCTTCCACAAAATGCCATCGCATCGCCTCCATAAATCTAAATTGCAACTGAACCTTCAACCGATTGGGGCACTCTTTACTTGCAATCTCCCGTACGCCGCGCTTTCACATGAGTCGTGGTGGTCCCTTTATCGGTCACGGCGGTGATCACGAGGTCAAATGAATCGCCACTATAGGTGGCCACCGTAGTCGCGGTGCGCGCTCCGCACGTCTCCGTCATAGTTACCGTGTTGCCGGACATTTTGAAGCCCGACACGGTGCACTTTTTTTCTGCCGCCTGTTTCTCTGCCCAAGCCTGCATACTCTTGCTATCCAGATTCATACTTTTTACTTCCGCTGGCGAGTAACAACGATTCGCGGCAACCGTGCCATCAATGCTGACCTCATAAATTCCTGGACGCACACGCTCCTGCGCCAGGGCTGTGCCCCAGCCCCCAAGTGCAACCAGAACTAAAGCGGCTGTGATTTTTACGATGATATTTTTCATTCTGTCACCCCTTTTTTAACGTTTTCATTAGTCCATTGAACCATTACCGGATCCTTGTTACTCCCCACACTTCGTTCCTTCTGGCACCACCTGGATTTTCTGGCTCGGTATCAAATCCAGATCTTTCGTGCCGCTGGCAGTCTGGCCGATCATGGACGCGTCATATCCAACGTTCGCGTGGACATCGAGCGTGGTTTTTTTGCAGGGCAGCAGTACCAGCGGTCCGGAATCGATGTGGCTCGCCACCATCACCATCTCCACATGGGCGGCTGCTTCGCTCTTCAATGTTTTTTCCACAATGTCCGCGACCTTGGCGCCCAGCTCCGTCTTGTTTAACAAATCGGAGATTTTGCTTTTGATGGACGAAGGTATTTTTTCTTCCAACTTGTCGAATCCCGTCGATTTGGCGAGTCCTAGCGTCAGCTCCACTCGCGGCATTCCAAATCCGATGATGTAGGCAAAAGGGGCAACCGAGACCGAACCGGAATCCACAATCTCGTTATCGCTGCTCACGCTCCCCTCCGGGCTCATGGCCGCGCCGCTCATGTTGAAGCCCTGTCCACCGGAAAATTTGATTTTGAACTGTCCGTGGGCTGCTTCGTTTTTCGCCGACAGTGCCGGCGAGACGATTACCGCCGCCCCGACATCCATAACAAAGGGAATGCCGCCGATAATTACTGGCGACTCGAACATAGGTGGCAGCTTTTTCTCGATCCTCTTCAGCATCCCGTCGCCTTTTTTGGTCGCCACGAAAGTTACATTCAGTTCGCCCTGCAGATTTTTAGCGACATACTTGAAATTTTCCATTACCCCTTTGCTGATCTGCATATCCGCGGCAATGTTGAAATTTTGAATGTTGCCGATGCCGGTGACATTCACGTCCAATCCTTCGAGCGCACCTTTGATATCGAGATTCAGGTCCAGCTTTCCGTCACCAGTGGTAGCTTTTGCCGTGTACTTCCACCCCTCCCCGATTTCGCCCGATTTCTCCATTCCCGCCGCGTGTACCACCCAACGCGCCTCATCAAACCAGCCTGGCATTTCTTTTTGCAGCGTCGCCGATGTTCCCCGGAATTGCACCGGCAAATCCCACGCGATGTGCCCATCCTGAATCGCATCCGTCAGCGTCGCCGGTTGCGTCGCTACCACCACGAATTCGCCGTTGGTCTCGACGCCGACCACTTTCTTCAGTGCCAATCCTTGCAGGAGCATTACGCTGCCCTCGTGCAATTTATTGATTTGCTCCGAAGAATTATCGAACACATACATTTGCCCGTCCGCACTGACGCCGCGAAAACTCTTTTCCGTCGTCGCCCGATCGATCACTACCGTCTCGCTGTTATAAGTCACCTGAAAAATCGTTCCGGATGCACTGGTGAGGTCCGTGCCATGTGCGATTACGTCGCTTACTCCGGCAGATGCCAGGCTCATGGTGGCCGCTGCTGCCTCCTTTTTGTGGCAGCCGGTTAAAGCCATCAAGATCCCCAGCGCGACCACTCCACATCCCGACGCGATTGTTACATCTCGGAGATTCCTGCTGCGGCCGCCGTTGTGACCAGCCAGCCTGCTAACTTGAGTTAATACCTTCTGCATGGACACGAGCTCCTCTATTTCGTCACCACCGCGCAGCCAAATTCCCTTCCGGCCGCCACTTGGAGCCCACACTCTGCTGCTCTGTCCAATTTCAATCAATGGTTCACGCATAAGTTTTAGATAAGTAGCTGGTAAGTTACGCCGTTAGCGGCTAACCTCTTGACTTATAAGGACGCCCCCACCGGTCTTAGCTCTGATTCAACGATTTCGGGAGAGCCAATGCCGGGCTACTCGCCAATAGGACTCATGCCTCATGCTACATTTCGGAGCCTTCGACCTCGATATTGACAGCGGTGACCTGTGGAAGTCTGGTGTACGTGTCAAACTTCAGCCGCAGCCCATGAAAATATTGTGTTTTTTGGCCGCTCGCGCCGGGCGCTTGGTTTCGCGCGAGCAAATCCAAAAACACATCTGGTCCCAGGAGACGTTTGTCGATTTCGAGCACGGCTTGAATTACTCCATCCGGTCGATCCGCTCAGCATTGGGCGATGACGCCGAGGCGCCGCGCTTCATCGAAACAGAACCACGACGTGGGTACCGCTTCATTGCAGACGTAACTAACTCTCACGCCGAGGTCGAACCTGAAAATCTTCTGGTGGCTTCCTCGACGGCGAATGCGTATTCCGTTCCATCGCCTTTCCCTCCTGGCTTGGTTCAGGAATCCCCAAGTCAGAGAGGTGTAGCTCCATCGGACGCCAGTCACCGCCGGATCTGGGCGGTACTAGTTGCCAGCGTAATACTTTCTTACCCCATGTATCGCATCACCTCACACGCCTTTACCTCGACAAAGCCAACGCTTTCGCCTGTTTCTGTGGAGGTACCCACTTCTCGCCGTTCCATCGCTGTGCTCGGCTTCAAAAATCTATCCGGCCGGCCCGAAGAAGCTTGGCTGTCCACGGCCCTCTCCGAAATGCTCAGCACCGAACTGGCCGCCGGAAAAACTTTACGAATTGTTCCTGAAGAAAACATCGCGCGCATGAAAATTGATCTGGCTCTCGGCGATGTCGACAGCTATGCCCCGGAAACGCTGGCAAAGATTAGTAAATATTCGGGGACGGCGATGATTGTCTCCGGTTCCTATCTCGGCATTCGCGATAAAGGAACTCGCCATCTCCGCGTAGATTTTCGGCTGCAGGACACTGCCACCGGCGAAACTATTGAGTCCGATTCGCAGATCGGCACCCAGGAGGCACTTTTCAGCTTGATCTCGCAAGCAGGCGCGCAACTGCGTTCCAAACTTGGCGCGCGAGAACTCTCTGCTGCCGAGGCCTCCGGCGTGCAAAGTGCCTTGCCGAACAGTTCGCAGGCTGCCCAGTTTTATTCCCAAGGGCTCGACAAAATGCGCGCTTTCAATGCCATGGCCGCCAAGGACTTGCTCGAGAAAGCGGTGGCCGCGGAACCTGAATTTTCACTTGCACATACGGCGTTGGCTTCCTCATGGTCCGCGCTCGGTTATGACGCCCGCGCTCGCCGCGAGGCGGAAATTGCTTTCAAGTGTTCCACGGGCCTTTCTCGTGAGGACCACCTCTTTGTCGAGGGCCAGTATCGCGAAGCCATCCATGAATGGCCGCGAGCCATTCAGATTTATCAGACCCTTGCTACGTTCTATCCCGATAATCTGGATTACGGGTTGCGTCTGGCCGGAACGCAGATTGCCTCAGGCGACGAACCCGGCGCTCTACTAACCGCCGCCGCCCTGCGAAAACTACCGCTGCCCATTGCCGACGACCCACGCATTGATTACCTGGAAATGAAAGCCTATGGTGCCGTGGGCGACTATATAAAGGAAGACGCCGCCGGCGTACGCGCCCTGCAAAATGCCAAGAATCATGGCGCCATGTTGCTCGTGGCCGAAACATTACGTTTGGCCTGCTGGTCTTCCATGGAGACCGGCCATCCAGACAAAGCCATCGCGGAATGTAAAGAAGCCATGGAAATTTCTTCCCGCGCCGGAGATAAAGTCGGTGCCGCCGCGTCATTGGGAAATGAAGCGTCGGTACTGGACAGCCAGGGCAAATCCGCTGCGGCACTTAAGAAGTACGAGCAATCGATCGCCGTTTTTCGTGAGGTTGGAGATCAGCGGCGCATCGCGACCGTACTCATTAATATGGGTAACATCGTGCCGCTCGGTGAGCGCCGGCAAAAGATGTATGAAGAAGCTTTGGCCATCTATCGCACCATTGACGACAAACACGGCCAGTCTATGGGCTTGGGTAATCTTGGCAATACATTCATCGCCGAGGGCGACTTGGCACATGCTCACGAGCGCTATCAGGAAGCTCTGACGCTTGCGCGGGGAATCGATGACAAGAATCTCACCGCACTGTGGCTGAGTAATGAGGCCGAAATCCTTGCTGATCTTGGCGACCTAAACGGCGCGAATCGCCTGGTCACACAGGCTCTCGAGATCGATCGCTCAGCGGGCAATACGTTTCAGGTTTCCGATGATCTATTAGCCATGGGAAATATTCTGCGGCAGCAGGGAAAATCCGCAGAAGCGCGCCTCGCCTACTCCGAAGCTGTCGAAATCCGCAAGGGCTCGGGCGACGCCACCATGGTCGCCGAGGCCCAACTCGCGCTGGTCGAACTTTCCTTGGACGAAGGCGATTCGAAAGCCGCGGTCGCTTTGCTGCGTGAAGCGTCCCCGGCCTTGCATCAAGCGAATCTCGCTGATGACGAGGTTTTAACCAAAGCTCTCTTGTCTGACGCGCTACTGTCGCAGGGCGATTGGGCGGCCGCAGAAACTGAAATCAAATCGGGTTTGTTGCTGCGAGGGCCCTATAAAAAACATGGCAACCAGGTACACGATGTGAATGTCCGCTTCGACATCGCAGAAAATCGCCTTCTCGCGTTGACGAAACCCGCTGAGGCCACCGCCGCCCTGAAGCACTTGCTTACCGACGCCGTACGCACTCAGTACCTCAACCAACAATTTGAAATTCGACTTGCCGCCGCACAGATCGAGCTGACATCTTCAGACAAAACTGCGGCGCGCAGTCATCTCGCACAATTAGCCAAAGACGCCCGCACCAAGGGCTTTATGCTCATCGCCGATAAAGCCACACACGCCAGCTCAGCGCAGGTATAGAAGCGAACCCACCATCAATTCCCTTTGACCCGCTGCTCGCCACTATAGGTAAAGACTAATTTTTTGCCCAGCTCCAAAAGCACTCGTATTTTCGAAACCGGTGCATCGCAAAGTGGCGGAAGGAACAACGTCCTGTCCTGCTGACAGAAACTCGATGCACCAATCTTGCGTGAACGATACAACAACGATTGCGCCCCAATCTGATCGGAAATATCAACTGCCGCGGTGACACGCTGGAGCTGGATCGAAATCTTCGAAGCTCAGAGTTGACGCCTACTAAGGCTTTAACCTGCTACCAATCGAGCGCTTTCTCGCTTTAACTCGGCTTGAGGGCCTGAACCCCTCTGTGCGATTCCTGCTGAGCTCGGTACGTGCCCCTTTTCTGCCGCTCATTTTCCTGGGCACTGCTTCAGGCTAATTCCTGCGCCCAGAATGGGTGCCTCCCACAAAACAGCCGCTCGCTTGGGAAGCAGAAGCCTTCGCTTCTGGGTGCCCCAAGAAAATGGGGCCGAAAAAGGAGAAATAACATGTCTTACCTATAGGTTAAGTGGAA
>DASYJM010000103.1:0-34430 GCA_035996445.1 Candidatus Acidiferrum sp.
GTCGTCCCAAATCGATTTTCTCTCCCCGCGTCCGGCTGACGATTTCCAGCGACTCTTCGAGCACGGCCATCATTCCCAGGCCAAGCAGGTCTACTTTGACGATGCCCATATCGGCGCAATCTTCTTTGTCCCATTGCACCACCACGCGCCCCGGCATCGTCGCCGGCTCCAGCGGCACGACAGAATCCAGTTGCCCCTGGCAAACCACCATCCCTCCTGAATGTTGCCCAAGGTGGCGGGGCAAATCCTGAAATCTCAAACACAACTCGCAAAATTTGCGAATCTGCGGATGCTGTAAGTCCAGCCCGGCATCCTGAAACTGGCGCTCCAGCGTGTCGTTGGCGTCCTTGTATTCCCACGCTCCCACGAGTGCGGTCAGGCGATTCAACACCTCTGAATCAAACGCAAAAGCTTTTCCAATTTCGCGTGCCGCCGAGCGCCCACGATACGTGATGACATTCGCGGTCATGGCTGCGCCAAGTTTTCCGTAGCGTTCATAAACATATTGAATGGCGCGTTCGCGTTGATCACCGCTCGGAAGATCGAGATCAATGTCTGGCCACTCGCCCCGCTCCTCGGACAAAAACCGTTCGAACAGAAGCTCCATGCCCACCGGATCCACCGCGGTAATGCCCAGCGCATAGCAAACTGCGCTGTTCGCCGCCGACCCGCGCCCCTGCACTAGAATATTTTGCTGCCCGCAAAAACGAATGATGTCCCACACAATCAGGAAATAGCCCGCCAGATCGAGCTTTTCAATAACGTCAAGCTCGTGCGCAATTTGTTTGCGAGCGCGCTCGTTGTCCGTTCCGTAGCGGGAAAGCATGCCGTCGTAAGTGCGGTCGCGCAAAAACTGCATCTGCGAGCGCCCATCCGGCACCGGATATATCGGGAACTGGTAACCCAGATCATTCAACGTAAATTGCAGCCGCGAAGCCAGCACCTGCGTGTTGGCGATGGCTTCGGGAAGATCACCGAAAAGTTTTTGCATCTCCGCGCCAGATTTTAGGTGGCGTTCGGCGTTGCGTGCCAACAGCCTGCCCGCGGTGGCCAGCGTGCGGTGATGACGGACACAAGAAAATACATCCAGCAATTCACGCTGCTCCGGCAAAGCGTGGCACACGCCGTTGGTAGCCAGCACCGGCAGATTTAATTTTTGCGCGATTTCCAGCGCGCATTGATTGCGCACTTCTTCGTCGCGGCAATAATGGCGCTGCAATTCCACATATACATTACGTCGTCCAAATAACTCGCAAAGCTGCTGAGCGTTGCTCATTGCAGCATCCATTCCGCCCGACGCCAGCGCATGCGCGAGCGGCCCTTCGTCTCCGCCGGTGAGGCAAATCAATCCGCCACCGTCATCTTCCAATTGCGTGGCTATTTCCGCGCGAGAGATCTGCCCTTCTCCTTTTTTCGCGCGCAATTTCATGCTGGTGATCAAACGGCAAATATTCTGATAACCCTGGCGAGACTCCACTAGCAACGGATACCGCCACCCTTCCTCAGACGTAATCTCCGCGCCGATCAGCGCGCCCACGTTGGATTTCTTGGCGGCCATATAAAAACGCGGCGCCCCATACATGCCATCGCGATCGAGTATCGCCATTGCTTCCATTTCGCGCTCCGCGCACACGCTGGCCAATTCTTCCGGCAAAGAAGCCCCGGCAAGAAAGCTGAATGCGGAGCGCGCGTGCAATTCGGTGTACATCAATCGTACATTCCTCTCAGAAACCATCCTTGCTGCCGCAAATCGTTATAAATGAGGTACAGTCCACACTCGCTGCCTAGATTTGACGAACGTTTATTTTTTTGTGCGCTCGATGAAAAACGAACTTCCACGTCCCATTCGGCTTGATCCCAAGGATCCTGCCACCACTCTCCGGAAGTTCGCCAGGGCCCCGAAGCGGCCACAATTTCGCCGCGCGCACCGCAAAAAAATACCCGCACGGGGAGGCCGTCAAGCAATTCCACGCGCGCGGGAACGCTGGGACGCAACAAACGAAAACCCTTTGCAGGCTTTGCCATTCGCCGCACAGAAGAATTTTTATCCACCACTCCAGTTGGCTTTTTTCTGCGACCGCCTCCCACCTCCTGTGCCAGCCTGAAGCGCTCCATTCGAATCGCATCTGGGCGGTGCGTATCCATCAGTTGCGGCGAGCCCACATTCGCGTCGCCCACCAGATTAGCGAGCCGCGCCATGGTCAGCTCCAGTTTTTCCGGCTCCGGCGAAGCAGGTAGAAATAATCCGCGCTGCGTGGTGCGCACCCGGTCCGCTTCTGCGGATAACGCAATTTTTATTACCGCTGCCGGCGGTGGATCGGACTGCAAGCGCAACCGCACCAATTTCAGCAGCAGTTTGGAATCCCGCATCGGCACCGGCAGCGCCAAAACTTTTTCGAATTTGCGCAGAAGCAGTTTGTGCTGATCGGCATGCGCGGAAAGTTGCAGGCCTTTTTCGAACGACCGCTCCAGATCGAATTCCATTCGAATGCTGCGCGCCGACAACGAGCGTGCCGCCAGCCGTTCGCACAATTGATCCAGCAAACGTCCCAAAAGAAAGCTCAGCGATTCCAGCTCCTCCACGGAATCGTCCAACTCCATTTCTTCTTGAAAATTATCCGAAGGCTTGGCGAGCACCAGCGAACGCACCAATGCGCCGCGCGCCAGCGTGTGCAAGCGCACACCTTCTTGCCCCATCCGCTCAGAAAGCTGAATCACCGGCAAGGCAGCGAGCCTACCGCAGGTTTCCACGCCCCAACGCGCCAATGTCTCCAGAATTTCAAGCGATGGAAGAAGCGTATGCACCGGCAGAGCCTTCAGCCGCTCGGCTTCTTCTCCCGGTGGGATTAACGTGACGCTCGGCAGCCCACGCGATACCAGAATCGCCACTTCTATATTTGCTGCTACCGCGATACGCGCGCTTAAACCCAGCCCGGAACCGCGTTTCGCAAGTTCATGAGCGATTTTTTCTTCCGCGCCAAATAAACCGCTCAATCCCGCGAGGTCGAGAACTATTGTGTCTGGCGCGGTATCTTCCACGCGCGGCGAAACCGACCACCCCAGATCCAGCAGCGCCTCATGCGTCGTTTTCTCCTGCGCCGGTGAACGGTGCCGAATTTCTACACCCGTAAATTGCGCCGCTTGCGATTTCGCCATCCCCAATTCGATTCCCACTTGCGCCGCGCGTCGATTGACCTCCACCACACTCCACAATGGAGGCGTGCCTTCCACAATCGCCACCGCATGCTCGCGAAGCGCAGCCTCGCCGCGCACCATGGCTTGCACAATAAAATCGGGAATATGAATGGCGGCAAAGGACATGACTGGTCAATCGCGAATTGGAAATAAAATTCAGCAAAATTATTTGCGTCCCGCGCTCCTCATTTAAGTTTCGCTTCCACAGGCATGGCGTGCAGATAGCTCCAGATGGATTGCGCTGCAAAACTTTGTATATTTTCGTTGCTCCGATCCGTTGAATGGCGCTCGGGAAAATGTCGCTCAATAGAAACCGGCCCATTTCGCGCTTGTTGAAAATTGATCGATTGCATGCGCGTATGCAACATCTCCGCTTGAACATCCGAGCCATCCAGCAATCGCGCATGCGGCAAACATCTATGTCCCAAACGTTCATGTGCCAAAAATCCATGTGCTTGCCGCGAACTTCCTGCTGTGTGGTCGTTAACGTTGCTTCCCGCCGTGCCTGACCACTTCGCCCCCTTCATGCTCATCCGCAAAACCAGCGATGCACACGTTTTCGCGTTGGACTCCTGCTCCAGCACCAGCAACACCGTGGACGTATCTTCCACCGCGCGCCGGAACCGAAACCACGCATTGAGCGGCACATGCCGCACCGTCTCCGGCGCCACATCACTAAGATCCAGCGCAATAAATCCAAACCCGCCGCCCTGAATCAGAAGATCCGCAGCGCGTAAAGACTGATCAAGACCGTGGCAGCGCACCCACAGCAATTGCTGCAGTTCCACCCCGGCAGCTTCCGCGCTACGCGGATCAAACGAATCACGCGCGTCAATCAACGCGCACACTTCGGCCTCCGCAGTTCGTAAAGCCAAAGCCGAAAGCAGCACCGTAGTCCGCCCCGAACACGGCGGCCCGCAAATTTCCGTCAACGCCCCGCGCGGAAAGCCCCCAGCCAGAGCATCGACCTCTGGGATCCCCGTAAGCACCGTTTCCACGCTCTTGCGGTTGCGATACCCAAAAGGAGAAACCACGCGTCCAGCAAGGGAAAGCTCGACATCAGAGCGGAGAGTAGCGAGATTGGAGCGCATGCAGGATAGTCGGAACCCAAAACGATATTCGCTTTTTGTTCGCCTACGCGTATTCTGTAAAATTCCCGCGCCCCTGTCAAGCCTTTTACTTTTTACGTTGGTGTTAGTTTCCGATTACCGCAATCTGGCAGCAGTTTAAGCAATGGGAGGCAATGGTTTAACTAGGGTAGCAGAGCGATCTCGCCCTTGCGTTTTCGCTTCGTAGAGGCATTTATCTGCCACCCGCAACAATTCCTCGGCAGTAGAACCATCCTCTGGGAACTCAGCGATGCCGACAGAACAGGTAATTGGTCCTAGCGCCGTCTCTCTGTGACTTATAGCTAATTGTCTGACTTTGCTGCGTAAGTCGTCGGCGCGCAGTTCCGCATCATTTAAAGAGGAATCAGGTAAAACCAAGGCGAATTCTTCACCGCCATACCGACAAATTATGTCGCTTCCCCGGAAATGGCTCGTTAACAATTTTGTAAATGATTGCAACACAAAGTCACCTGCATCGTGGCCGAAGGAATCATTGAATCTCTTAAAATGATCCAGATCTATAAACATTACTGCAAACGATCGATTTGTTCGTCGCGCCCGCAATAACTCGCGCTCAAGAAAATCATGCATGAAACGACGATTGTAGAGTCCAGTTAAAGGATCCCGAATAGATTGGTCTTTGAGAGCTTCTCGGAGTTTCAAACTCGCAATGGATAAAGCGATTTGCCCGGCGGCAGAACTTGCGACGCGTTCCAGAGTTATTTGAATATTTTCGTCTAATAATTTTGATTCCGAGCCGCTGGCAACTTGTAATTGCAAAACACCGATTGTGTCGCCTTGGGCTACCATTGGAATACACAGAACGCGGTCTACAACTAAATTGTCCTTCAAATGGATGCATACCAGCCCGGCCGACGAAGTCGAACTCCAATGTGGTTTTCCCCGACGTAGGGCCCAGCAATTGTCCGGCGAAAATGTCATTGCGATATTGCCGGAGGTGCCCCAACCAGCAGCTAATTCAAGAACGTTTCGTGAAGACTTGAACACGGACAAAGACCCGGAATTGTGCACAGAGAACAATTTCTCGCCGAATTGACTAACAACCGAATAAGCTTCGTCTAGACTATTGCAGCACTGGAGCATAGCGCTCAGTTCGATGAGTAACGTCATTTCGTTCGTACGTGATTGCAATTCTGCTATGGACCGCTTTAGGATATTTCCTTGTTCATTTCTTTCTTGAGCGGCTTTAAGAACGTCGGATATGTCTTGGTATAGCGCGTATGAGCCGCGCACCTTGCCATCAATTATGAGAGGGACCACGTGAATTTCCACATCCACGAGGGATTCATCATTTCGTTTTCGGCGTGCAGTGCTTTGGACTGATTGTCCCTCGTAAACGCGCGGTGAGAGCTCAAGGCGATCCTCTATCTGATTCCCATAAATCAGCGAATCGAGCTTTTTGCCAACTAAATCTATTCGTTCAAACCCAAATAACTCCTCGAAGGCACGATTATAAAGCTCGACTTTACCGGCCTGATCCAGCGCGACGATACCAAACGGACTATTCGCGGTTAACGAATCTAAATAAACGGTCCTCTGCTTGAGTTCTTTGCCGATGTGTTGTCTTTCACTAACCGCGGAGCCGACAATCAAGCCCGTGGCTGAAACCACCAGCATCAGCAACCCGGCTTTCGCAACAACACTTGGAGCAGCAGGATAGAAATGCAGAGCCGCCACAATCCCAAAATCAAGCAGCAATATGGCAATTGTGGTGCGTTCAATGCCATTTCGCATCGCCGTCCAAATGATTGGCACGAAACACAGGTAGAACAATTCATAAGGCGCCAACGTTCGCCCAAACATGACCCAAAGTACGCCACCGATTGCCATTGCCTGCGCGACACCCTCGACGATATCGGACACCTTAACTTGGCCGATATCGGTCGCGGGGGGCCAAGTAGATCGGGGTGCCGTGTTTTTTCGGACCCATGGCAGTACATATATTAGGAGAAATGGAGCAAACCCCAACAATCCAATCACGTCGCCTATATACCATCCAAGTGCGGAGTGCCAATAATCAGACCGCGTTATTGCGTGGTCCAAAATCAGGGAAGTAACGCCGCAAATAGTCGATCCTATTGCCGCTATTAGTGTAACAACCGTATACCGGACAACATCACGACGCCGACGCAAATCCGGATTGATTTGTAGCCGCCCTCTCAAGAGTATTGCGGCTAAAGCGTAAAAGCTGGTCGAACAGATAGGCGACGCAAGCCCGCTCCACGAAAATAATGGCTGGTGATACATAGCTACGGCTGCCAATGAATCGGCGAAGCATACCAGTAGCGCATACCACGGGCTTACTCCGAGCATAAGAGCGAAGATCAACCCAGCCGCGGGATACCAGGTGGAGAAACCTAGTTTTGATATTAGGATTATTTCAGGGCGGTTAAGGACTAGATAAACAGCTACAAAGGATATAGACAGAATTGCGTGTCGTAGCCACCAGGATCCCTTCCTATCATGAGGCGAATCGAATACATCCGATAGGTGGGTCCGATCAATCACCTAAGGGTCCGTAACCGGTCCAGGACTAAACCGCCAAGAGAGTGGACGCCCAGTATTTAAGCGTGGAATGAAAGTCCCTGTTGCCGCCTTACGAACGTTCTCTAAATGCCGGGCAGTCAACGGCACACCGAGGCAAGAGCCCTACCCCTCGTTAGCACTGGGCCTGAGAAAGACATTTATTCCTCTTCTTCGCGCGCCAAAAAAGACAAGATGGCAAATCCTAGGACGCAGTCTCGATTCGCACGATCAAATGCCCTCAAGCCTAGTGCGTCAACTCCTAACAATGTTAACGCCCGTAGTTCTCAGCAGTGAATTAAATCTTAATAACAGTAACTAATGAAATACTAAGACTCGCTGAATGTTTGACATTAATCTGAACGTGACAGTGATGGAGCGGCGGAATTGAGCATCTCGTAGAAGGCGGGCAGGTCATCGCGATTCCCGAAGAAAGCTGCACGCAAGTTATAGTTGATACGATTTGGCGAGTGGAGCAAAGAGACTCCCACAAGACGGGCGGAGTGAAGATGCTGGGGGGAGTCTTCGGTATTGCTGTAATTTTGTCGATATTCGTAGCACGTGGCAGTGATCAGGCCGAGTCGAAATCCCCTTACGGCGAGGTGCGCCGGGTGGCCGCTGGCGAGTTCGCGTTCTGGGCGATTCCATCCAAAAGGATTTTCGGGATCACTAGTGAAGAATATAGCGCTTGAAGGCATGGAATGATTGAACAAGATGGGAGAGTGAAGCCATAGCGGCACCTTGGTTGCTGAAAAAGATCCTGGTTGCGCTATCTCCGTGGATCAGACTCTTGATTTATCAACCAATTCAAGGAAGTAGAAAACTGGTAATAAGACACGAGGTCAGTACCCGAATAGAACGTGTGAAGTGCTGGGAAAGGAAGAACAAAACGAGCATGGAGCAGAGACTAGCAAACCACAATAACGAATGCTTGAAGATGCGGAGGTACTTTACGTGGCGGGGATGGAATCGTCGCCGGGAGCGATGACGAAGCCAGGCGGTGGCGTCAGCGGAGATGGTCCAGTTCATTGTTTTGCGACGAAACAAAATGAGAGCTGCGCAGATGAGAGAGAAAACTAAAAGGAATGCGCCAGGGCCACACTTGCTACCGAGAGAATGTAGGTAGATTCCGACACCCACAGAAAAGATAAATCCGAACAAGAAAAATAGGATTCCAGTAATGAACAGGAGGAATTTCTTAAATAGGCGCAAGTTGGGTCTCGATCGTGAAAAAGCGATCGGAGTCAGATGGAAATCACTCCAACTCTATACATAAAGATGGGAGCGTTAGCTGGTGTCACCGCTTCACGTGTGTTGTACCTAGGTAACGAATCGCTGACGAATAAGGAGAGTGGGTGGCTTTCTCGATGGGCCGCGGACCATCATAAGGACGTCGGTCGGCCGACAGCTTGACTACGTGGGTACTTCCCAGCCTCGAAATGAAGGCTCTGCAGCATCGTTCTTCGGCGTTCTTCGCCCGCTGATGTCTCGAGTAATGGCCACCGCGCCTACAATTTTTCCGCTGGCATCTTTAACCGGCGACAGCATCTCTGAAACTTCAATCCGGCGCTGGTACTTACCAATATGGATCGTTTCCTTCAGTTCAGTTCTTTCTCCCCGCTTCAGCATTTCCAAAATTGCCGGTAGCTCATCCGGCTGGTCACCGGGTAAGAGAACACTCCTCGGCCGCCCGACCACCTCGTGCGCAGAATAACCGTAGACGCTCTCAGCGCCGATATTCCAGCTGGCAATCGTACCGTCCAGCGTGTGCATGATAATTGCATCGTTCGAACATTCCACGATGGACGCCAGCTGCGAAAGCCTTTCCGCGATGCGCCCTCGTTCCGCGACGGCGCTTTTCAGCTCCTGATTCGCACGAACGAATTCACTGGCCCGGCTGGCCAGCCCGCGCTTCCATTGTTTGTAAGGTCCCGTCGGGCCCACCTGCGCGCGCAAGAACTGTACAAATGCTCGCCACGAGGCGTTATCAAGCAGGAATGGCAGCATCACGTTCGCCATCGCCTGTCCAGCGGCTGCGGAGCGCTGTTTATCAATCAGCTGGTGAAGGGATGGCCCATATTTGTAGGCGGATAGCCATGAAGCGCTGGCGATATCTAGAAGTTCTCTTTCGGTCTCCGACTCCACTTGTTCCCTGATACGTTGAACCAGCGTCGCAATATTGGCGCTATTTTCAGTCCGCTCAACCAGCAGCGGCAGCACTTCTTCCGACGCTTGGATCAGGATCTCCGTAGTGATTTGGATGTTCCGGTTTGAATAAACCAGCGCCCGCTCGGCCAGCTCCAGCCTGGCCTCCAGGGCGTTGCGAGACGATGTTTGATCTGTTTGCATGGCTGTCACTGGATCGCGCCGTCCGTCTCGTCACAGTTTGCGTTAAGCAACAAATCCGGCCGCACATCCACCATTATTTCTTCACCATCAGCAAGCTTTCGATTTTCTTGTCCAGGCGAGCAAAGTCAACGGGCTTGGTCTCGTAGTCGTCGCAGCCCGCGTCTATCGCTGTATTCCGATCGGTCACCAATGCATGCGCGGTCAGCGCGATAATGGGTATGTGTCGGGTCCGTTCATTGCTTTTCAGCAGGCGCGTCAACTCCCACCCATTTATCAGCGGCAGGCTGATGTCCATCAAAACGAGGTCGGGCGCTTCAGAACAGGCCAGAAAATGGCCCTGTTCCCCATCGTGAGCGGAAAGAACGGAATAGCCTTGGTGCTCTAGCCTTCTCGACAGCATGTCTCTATTCATTTCGTTATCTTCGACGAGTAAAATTTTTGGCATCTTCATTTTTCCTGGTCTTGAACGTTGCAGACCCTGCGAGCGATCTTTGCTAGAAGAATTGTGAGACAGTCCTCTTCGACGACTAGCCACAGCTCTATGAGCACCAAGAATCTAATACTTTGTGTGTGGGAGCGAATGAACCACTGGTACTGTTTTTCGAAACATTTACAAGGCAGTAATAGCTTCTTGGATACAAAGAAGCTGGCTGGAAAACTGGCTCAAATGCCAAAAGACGTGGAAGGCAGCTCTACATTTCTCCTGTATGTCGAGGACCGCAAAATGGGTTCACAAAGCTCGGAGACGTTTCAGAGCCTTGAGTATCAATGCGAATTGTTTCGCGCCCATAGCGACGAATTCCACGCCCATACCCTTTCCCGCAGTAGCATTGCGGACCACCGCGTCGAGCTTTAATTCCCCTTCTACCATGGCGAAAATCAGTTTAAGCGCCGAGCCTACCGCGACGATGTCGTCCGTGACAATGAAGGCTCCCGATACGCTAAAATCCAATACCCGTGAAGTGCGCCTTCGTTTCTCAAACTTCCACGACACCCACATTCCAGAAGGAGTTGATATACGACGATTTTTTCTTCTTTCAGGCTCGGACGCCGGTCTCGTTCCCGGCTCACTTTTGTCAGCTCTTAATTTCAATAACATTTCCCTGATTCTATAGATCAGAATTGATTTTACTCTAATTAAGGAAGTCTTGAGTCCCGATAACCGACGCTACCGCGAATTGATCATCAAGTTTCCGTACCGCCTATTAGGCAAGTGAATTGAATCCGCGGCTTGCCATGTGAGGCTGAGCAAGTTCCTTAGGCTAGAATTGCCTTCAGCAAATACGACATGTAAAAACAACAAGCGAGAAGGATGAGCCAAATGTTTGTAGGTCATTATGGACCCAGCTTGGCGGCAAAAGCGGCGAGGAACTCCATTCCACTGTGGGTCCTCTTCATCGCGGTGCAGCTGCTTGATGTGTTTTGGAGCTTCTTTGTGCTCCTTGGTATCGAAAAGGTCCGCATCGTTCCCGGAATTACGGCTACCAATCCACTCGACCTCTATTACATGCCGTATACCCACAGCCTGGTAGGAGCAGTGCTGTGGTCAATCGCCGCGGGCATTGCCTACTACGTTTTTTGCAAAACCGATGGCCGGTCGGCCGCTGCGGTCGTTGGCGTCGCCGTGTTCTCTCATTGGATATTTGATTTCCTTGTGCATCGTCCTGATCTGCCGTTGTACGACAATTCCTTCAAGGTAGGTCTCGGACTCTGGAACTATCCGGTGTTCGCCTTTCCGCTCGAAATCGCTGTTCTCTTCGGTGGGATGTATCTCTACACGAAAACGACAAAAACAGTAGCTCGTGGCGGCCACTTCGGCATCGTGATTTTTGGCTTCGTCATGCTAGCGGTCCAAGCCTTCGTTTTCTTTGGGCCCCCGCCGACTTCTGATAAGGCCGCTGCGGTGTCTGCATTGATTCTTTATTTCGCCTTCGCTGGAATAGCTTACTGGCTCGAAGGAAAACGCGCCCCACTGACCCCATAACAGTTGCGGTCATATTCCTGGTAAGCCGCATTACCGACACTTGCTTTGTTTCTCTGACTGCAGCAATACCCCACAACCTATCGCAAATGTTTTTCCAAGCGCATACTACTGCCCTCGAACTCACTTGGGAGGTCTCATGTTTCGCATTATTCGTGCTCTCTGTGTTTCCGCATTTGCGTTTGTCTTCGTTGCGGCGCTCCTCCCCCAGCAAACGCCGCCTAAGCCGACCAAAACTCTCGCAGAGCGCCTCGGGTACCCTGCCAACTCACGCCTCCTGATCATTCATGCCGACGATTTCGGAATGATGCACTCCGTGAACACTGCTATTGAGGAAGCGTTCGAGAATCATTGGATCACTTCGGCTAGCATTCTTGTCCCCTGTCCCTGGTTTCCCGAAGTCGCGCAGTGGGCCAAGACGCATCCCGAAGCCGACCTCGGCATCCATCTGGCTCTAAATGCTGATTGGACCAGCTATCGTTGGCCTCCCGTTTCGCCTCAACCTAAAGTCTCCAGTCTCCTCGACGTCGACGGCTATCTCCCTCTCACCACTGAGTATGTTGCCACTCACGCCAAAATGTCGGACGTCGAAGTGGAAACGCACGCCCAAGTCGACAAAGCCAAAGCGGCCGGCATCCGCATCACTCATGTGGACACCCACATGGGAACTATCGTCAGCACCGATGATCTTCTCAAGGTTTATCTCGGCACCGCGCAAGCCTACAAAGTCCCAGCCATGCTCATTCACTCGCCAACCGACCGCGACCCTTCTCGTTTCAACTTAGGCCCGAATACCATCGTTCTCGACAGCCTTGTCGAAATCATGCCCGGCGTTTCCAAAGCAGAGTGGCTAGCCGCCTACAAAAAAATGTTGCAGCCTCTGCCTCCTGGCACGTACCAACTGGTTGTCCATCTCGCCCACAACGACGCCGAGATGCAGGGTGCCACCTCCGATCATCCCGACTGGGGTGCCGAATGGCGCCAAAATGATCTCGATCTCGTCCGCAGTCCTGAATTCCAGCAATTCCTCAAAGACCAAGGCTTCATCCTCATCACCTGGAAAGATTTGTCGAAAACCGTGCCCGCCCAATGAGGCGCCGAGTTGCCGGCTTTTGCGGAACACTCCCCTGGTCCAGTATTCGATTCACGAGAGCCTTGACTTGAACTGGCCTGCGCCCTAGAATTTTGTATCTCGGACGTTCTATGAACCACCGCATGCACATTTTCGTCGGGCTGGCGGTGGTAACGGGATTTCTGATGCCGGTCGCATTGGCACAGAAACCCCCAGCTCCAGCGCCCCCGCCCTCCACGCCGCCCCCGAGCCGTGCTCCTAATCCCCCTCTCGGGAGTGTGCAGCCCAATCAACCGAGAGAAGATCTCATCATGTTTCTCCTCGGACGCGTTGCCACCAGCGACGGCACAGCCGTTCCAACCGATGCCTTGGTCGAGCGTGTTTGCAACGCCTCGGTGCGTCAACAGGTACATGTAAGTTTCCGCGGCGAGTTCAACATGCAACTGGGATCGAGAACTGATACTTTCCTTGACGCTAGCGCCGGCGAACCTTCGCAAGCTGACCAGTCTGGCAAGAATTCGGAAAGGGGAATTCCTCGACGCGAGTTGGCGAATTGTGAGCTACGCGCTTCGGTTTCTGGTTTTACCTCTAGCGTCGTCAACCTTGTGGACCTCAATGGCTCCCTCAGCAGCGTTGACGTCGGCGCTATTGTCGTTCAAAGACGTTCAAAGATCGAAGGCACAACGTTAGACGCCTCCGCCTACAAAGCACCGAAGGATGCCAGAAAAGCTTATGAGAAGGGTCTCCAGGCCGAGAAAAAAGGCGAACTTGCCAATGCACACAAATATTTTGCAAAGGCCGTGGAGATCTACCCCAAGTTCACAAACGCCTGGTTTCAGTTAGGCACCGTTTTACAGAAGGAACAGCAGAAGGATGCAGCGCGCACCGCGTTTACCCAAGCCACCACTATCGATACCAAGTTCCTGCCGCCTTACCTCTCGCTCGCGTCCATGGCTTACGAGGCAGAAAATTGGACCGAGCTCCTTAACTTTACTAATCACATCTTGAATCTCGACCCGTTGAATCGTGTTTCCGGCTACGTCTTGGATCTCGATCCGTTGAATTACACCGAGGCCTATTTCTATAACTCCCTCGCAAATTTCAAGCTCAAGAAGTTCGCGGACGCTGAAAAGAGCGGGCTCAAGGCCGAACAGGTGGACCTGCGCACTCGTTTTCCGCAACTGCATCTCTTACTGGCTGAAATCTTTGCCCGAAAAAACGACTACCCCATTGCGATCGCAGAGATACAGACGTACTTGGAGTTAACTCCGAATTCGAAAGACACAGATCAGGTGCGGGAGCGTTTGGCAAAATTGGAGAAACTGAACGGCGCAGTGTCACCCACTGAAAAACCCGCTCAGAAGTGAGTATCGCAATTTCCCTTGCAGTCCGGCCTGCCCGTTCGCTACATCGTCGCCGTACCACGCAGGCAATCCGCGTACCCGACATTGTTGTCTCACAATGATTCACTTCCGACCGATACAGCTTGTCTGCAAACGAACTACATGGATGTCGTTATTCCCTCGGGATAGTCAAAATGGTTTATTGCAATACTGCACAGATGCCGTCCAGCCCGCATTTCGCTCGGCCGTCGCGTAAGGCTTCTAGCGTCCAGCAGTTACGAACCAGAAGGAGGATCCGATGTCGGCTCCCTTGTCCCGTGTGTACCCACAACGTATCGAAGTGCCTCCCCGAAGCGGCCTGCTTCAGGTGGTTCCGGCGGTGATCGTCGTGAGTCTCCTCGGCATTGCGGGCGTGGGTTTTGCCTGGAGTTCGGCGGCACGTACCAGGCATGCTGAACGTGAAAATTACGCCTCGCTTGAAAAGCGCCTCGTGCAAACCGAGGAAACCAACGCGCAACTCCGTGGGCAACTCAGCGTCGTCTCCGACCGCCTGCAACTCACTCCCGAAGAGGAAGCAGAAGCTCAACGCATAACCGAACGCGTCCGTGGAATGGACGCGCAGGAAATAGCTAAGCTCGATGCGGAATTGCGCGGCGAACTTACCGCCAAGGCCAACATCAGTGAGGTGGAAAACAAGGTGAACAACACCGACCTTGAGGAGCTCACCGCAAAGTCGCACAAGGAAGTTGTCGCCGTGCGCAAGGAAGTCGACAACACAAAAAAAGATATGCTAGCCACAGTCAGTGAGCTAAACAAACGCCTCGAGCACCATCAGCGTGAAATCGAACTGCTGCGCACCTCCGGCCAGCATACCGACTATGATTTTCTCCTCAACGGAAAAGGCGCGAAGAGCACCATCGCTGGAGTAACCATCGAGCTGCAAGATTCGAACGTGAAGAAAAACCAGTTCAACATTACACTTCTTTTTGGCACTACACGCTTGGTCCAGAAAAATCGCTTGCTCGACGAACCCATTTTCTTCTACCGCCCTAACGACACCGCACCGATGGAGTTGGTCGTGGATAAACTGGCCAAGCATCACGTGTCCGGCCGGCTTATTGTGCCAAAATCAAGTATTCCAGTCAGTACCACGTCGTCCCACCCAACATCGTAAACGCGTTTCGAGGCCAAATGTCGGAGTTTCAACAAAGCATCGGATCGGACCGCCGTGTCCACCAGAGGCTCGAGGACGTGCATGCCAGCCTGGTGGAGTTGAGCGGTGACCACAGCGGCATCGTCCTGAATGTCAGCGAAGGTGGCATGGCCATCTTGTCGGCCGAAGATCTGGACGAGAACGGCCTGCGAAATCTCCGGTTTCAGGCCCCTGAATTTGAGCATTGGATTGAGGCCGACGCCGAGCTCGCTTGGATCAGCGAGTCCAAGAAACAGGCGGGGATACGTTTTAAAAGCTTGAGTGACGCTACTCGCATTCAGCTAAGAGCAGGAATTTCCATCGCCAAGACGCGGGCCAGGCTGGCAACAGACCAAGCGAAACAAGCTGGCACTACGTCGGCGCGTAGCGCAGAAATAACTGATCCTGTGCCGGCATCGCTCGCCACCGCCGATTCGCCCGCGGTTGTCGTGTCCGAATCGGCGCAAGTTTCCAACGAAGCGAATACCACCACCCTGGAAAAAGTAGAAGAGGCGGGCAAAATCGAGAACGAAGGCTTGTCGCACTTAGACATGCGCGAAGAGCAACTCGATTCTCGTTCGTCAGCGGCTCAACAGGAGATTGAGGCAAAAGAAAATGCGGTTTCGCCCGAAGGAGAAAAGAAAATTACTCAGCCGCAGCCGCTTAACTCATATAAAAACCCGCCCCAAAAACCCCCCTTGGCAGCCGCTGACGTGAGGTCATTGCCACTTACGCCGCAAACGAGTGCTCTCGCAGAAATTCGGTTTCGCAATATTGTCGCCAATAGCGGAGTAAAACAGTCCGGCGACGACTACCCTGGAATATTGAATCGGCCCGATATTTCCTATGGCAAATGGGCTGCCGTGGGCGTCGTCGCAATCTTAGCGTCGCTTGTGGCATTCATGATTGGATGGATTTTGGGAGATCCCAGCCGCGTAAAATTGGGCCATTAGTCCGTTCGGCGTGACCGGAATCTTTTTGAATGCTGCAGAAATCCAGCTATTCCCAACGAAAAACTTTCGCGGAGATTGCCGTGCACACCACAAATCCCAGCGCCAGTGCCGCCAAGTCTCCAATGTGCGTCGACCAAAGATCCCCCGTCCAGATTCCCTGAAGTAAACGTACCGCGTAAGTTAGCGGCAGCACCCGCGACACCGCGTGAAACACCGGCGGCAACGAAGTTACCGGCACGAACAGCCCACAGACCGCGAACATTGGGTAGAAAATAACCGCGCCAATGGGCTGCGCAAACCGCGCGGTGGGCACTATGCTGGCGATCACAAAGCCCACCGACAAAATGCTCCAGGTACTGATTAGCAGCGCAACCGTGAACGAGAACAACGGCGCATGAACGCCAATCGGGTAGTACCGTTTGCCAGCCAGCATCATTAACAACAGCGTAGCGGCGGTGAGAATCAGTTTCACAATCACATGAGCAGTAAGAATCGTCTGCGGACGCAACGGCGTGGCGCGGAGCCGTTTCAGGATGCCGCCTTCGCGATAGATGGAAATAATCGTAACCAGCGACAGCACAGCGCTCACAGCGATCAACAGCGACGCCAGAACGGGCAATCCCACACGGACAAAACTATTCACGCCCACAGACTGCGGCGTAAGCCCGCGCCCTACTGTTCGACCGATAACCAAGAAAATCACAACGGGTACCAGGATCGTGCCAATTGCTCCCAGAGGCTCGCGCATAAAAATCTTTAGCTCGATCCACGTCAGTTTCCAGAGTCCATGCAGCATAATTTTTGAACCTACTCTCGAATAGAATGACCAGTCAATTTCAGAAACACATCCTCAAGGTTCGGAAGAATGGTGCGGAAATCCGTGACCCGCATCTGATTTTCGGACAAACAGCGAATAACTTCCGTCACCAGTTCCTCGCCTCGACCGCAAATAATAAATCGCGCGTCACCTGAATTTTCCACCTCAACTCCCGGGATGCTCCGAAAGCGCTCTTCAGCATTAGGGTCGTCCGTGGCAAGCACCACCGTTCGCTCTGGACAATGCCGGCTGACAAGTTTCTCCGGGCTGTCTATGTCCACGATTCTTCCGGCTTCGATGATTGCCACCCGCTCGCACAACCGTTCCGCTTCCTCCATTAGGTGAGTCGTCAAAAAAACCGTCTTGCCCCGCTCGCGAATGCCGCGTACCAGCTCCCAGATCGCGCGCCGCGCCTGCGGATCGAGCCCCGTAGTCAGCTCGTCGAGAAACACTACTTCCGGATCGTTGATCAGCGCTAGCGCAATAAACAGCCGTTGCTTCTGCCCGCCCGAAAGATTCATAAACCAGGCGTTGCGCTTGTCCGTTAGCCCCAACTGTTCCAGCAACCGTTCGCCATCCACCGCATTTTTGCGGTAAAGCGAAGCCCAAAGATCCACCGCCTCCCATACCTTAATGCGCTTTTGTAGCTGCGCCTGCTGCAGTTGCACCCCAATTCGCTCCTGCAACTTATACACCTGACGAAACGGATCGAGACCCAGAACGGAAATCGTGCCGCTGTCCGGCTTGCGCAAACCTTCAATGCACTCCATGGTCGTAGTCTTCCCCGCCCCGTTTGGCCCGATGAGGCCAAAAATTTCACCGTCCTGCACCTCAAAAGACACTTCGTCGACCGCCACTGTGGCGCCGTAAGTCTTGCGCACTTTGGAAACCTGAATGACCGAGCCCATAGCAGTTTGCGAATCGTAGCGCATCAAACCGGACGCACACTAATATTACCCACTATCGAGCATCAAGTTTCGATTGGCGTTAATCAGACGGGATGAGCGTCAAAGTGTGCCCTGACATCGACCGGCCTTCTTATGGAAGGAGAGTAGACGTATTTCAGAACTTAAAAATTCCGGACAAACACCGACACGTTTATTGCGGCGGAAAATGAACAACTAGTTCAGCGGCTACGGGAACGGGCTTCCCGTTGCACACACCCGGAGAGAAAATCCATCCGGACACAATCTGAACCGCCTGCTGTTCGAGTTCTGGTCTTCCGTTTGTCAGCACCGAAGCCTCAGACACATGCCCATCTGGTCCGATAACCCCGTGGACCTGTACGTCGTACCACGGCCCGGCGCCGGCTGAAGTTGGTTGTGGAGCAGATTGAATGATGGGGCCCCTATATTGCTGGCACTGTCGGAGCGTGGCTGGATTCGGTGGCGTCAGCGCCGCCCAGTCCACCGGGCCATTGATGACGCTGAACTTCTGCTCCACCTCCATGCGTAGCTTGCCGTTAATGTAATGACGTATGTGGCCCGGCAGCAAGACGCCCTCGAATGCAGAATAGTCTGTGTTGTCGACAAGGTCTTCTCCAACGTTCCAGCGAATGAGATTGCCTTGTTCCTCATCGACGCAAATTTCGTTGGATTGACGCGTTCTTCCATTCACCGTCTCGAATTGAATACATTTGGCACGGCGCCCAAACAGTGTTGCCGGTTTGATGGAATGAATGGTATCGGAGCCATCAAATCGCCCGATGATCAACGGAGTCAACCCACTCAACTCTAAAGTTTCTGGCGGAGGCGGCTCGTATCCATTCTGTACGATGCGATCTGGAAAATGGAGGCTAATGGCGTGGTACTTGCCAAAAGCTATTTCGTAACGTTCGCTATCCACGGAATAAACAGTATTGAACGTGCCGTTTTGAACGGATCCGTCCAAGCCGTAGGCGCGGAAAGTGCCCTCCAGTTTGTAGTTCGGCATGAGGTGTGCCGCAAGGCTGACATCATTGGCGCGTTCCATCAATCGAACAGCTTCGACGCGGACAGGCATGTCCTGTGCGTGCATCTGAACCGTGGATGCCAGCAGGATAACGGGAAGCACCGCAACCGCCCGAAGGAACGCGAACAATGCCCCTCCTATGCCTTAAAAAGTTAGTGTACTCTACCATTAACCACATAGTTTCGTATCGGAGATCTAAAAATCGAGTCTCCGATTAAGGCCTAAATCGAGACTTATCGTTCTGGATTTTACTGGCGGGACTAGCCGAACAAAGACGAACAGAGTGGGCGTCTTGTTTGGAATAACTGCGGCAAGTGCCCAATAACTCGCACTAGAAAGTAATTTAGTTATAGTAAGCTTCCGACATCGGAAAGCCGAAATGGCCACTACCGGCGCGTCGCGCGAGCCGTATAGATCCCGTGACCGCCCTGCGCCAACAGTAGCGCATCTCCCAATTCGCCTGCGTCGCCGGCGCTCGAAGTTACGCTCAACATCGTGGAACTTCCATCGGGCGAAATTCCTTTCGGACTGTGCACGCAAGAGAGGTGATCTTTCTAAGTCTTGCACGCCTTAGCGTCTTCCTACTGTTTCGTTCGATAGAAGATCGGCTGCGGGCCGTCCACGATTTTGAAATCCGCCGGCACTGCAAACAACGACGAGCTCGGCTCTGTGCGTACGATGTTCGTGAGTCGGAATGTCTGCTCCCCCATGCGTGGATCGCTTCGTTTGCTGTAGACGACGGTCTTGAGATCGGGCGAAGTCCAGACCTCCGAAACAATCGTGATGGGCCGATAATTTCCAATTTGTCCCGCCGGGATCGTGTGCGTCATACGTACGCCGTTCACCAGGACTCCTTCCATGGTCTCAGAACCAAGGTCCTCTGTATTTCCCTGATCCTGCCCTGTCGTACTCAGATGCTTTTCAAAAAATACACCCGGCCCGGAAGCGGCCACGGTCGTCGCCATGGCATCGGGTGGAGGTAACGGCGCTCCGTTCCCTTCGCCTTTCATGGCGACTACTGTACCCCCAACATCCCCAGTACCTCCCCCAAGAGGAGGAAGCGCAGGCATTTTCTGCGCTGTCTTTTCCGTCAGGTTCAAGGTATAGGAAGTTTGCGCGATCGGGTCGTGGATGAATATCAGGTGTGGCGCATTGGCCGCCGATAAATTCCCGATCGGCGGCAGGACGGTGTCCTGGCGCGTGCGACCTTGCGAATCGCGCGCGGTGCTTCCCGTGCTCGTCTGCACCAAACGATTGCCGTCAGCGAGAGTCTGAATGGATTCGTTGGTGATCGTGGCCGAATACGGCGCACCCAGTATAGGACCAGACGCACCGTCGAATCCTCCCGCGGCAACCATGCCAGCGGCGCCCGTGGTATAGATCACGTTCCCCTTTTCTTGCGCGAAGGCGCAGGATGCAGTTATGAGAACAAGAAGCAATGCGCATTTCATGGTGGTGACTCTCCCTTTTTTAGTTCAACGACCTTACTGTCGCAGACGAACCTGTTCGACAGATCCATCCGCAGCAATGCTCAGTTCCGCGATGAAATTCATTCCTTTTGGCATCGCGCCCGGTGGAAACATCGCATCTGCGGGAATGGCGATTTGCACGGCAGTTTCCGTTGGCCGCCATTCCACGGCTCGCTCCTGGATCGGTGGAACCACTCGCCGTCTGCGGATCGTCTTGCGTGGAACAGGTCGCGCCGCGTGAAGTGTGGGCACCGGCACGGAAGTAGCCGCTACCGTCGGTGTGAGAACTGGTGGCGGTCCGACGGGTTTCTGCAGGAAGGCCAGAAACAGCACGACCGCAGCCACAACAGCGCTTGCGAGCACAGCCACCCGGCGCGAAACGGGGGGACACGTCTTCTCCGCCACCACCGCATCGCAGTACACATCAAAAGTCTCACTTACCTTTTTGTACGTCGCCAGTCGGCCGCGACATTCCTGGCACTCTTTGATATGACGGTCTACGGCGGCTGCTTCGTCAGACGAAAGTTCGCGGTCGAGCCAGGCGACCAATTTCGCTTGAACCTTACACATTGCATTTCTCCGCTAATTTCTTAATCGCGCGCTCCACGGTGTCTCCCACCGTGGACACGGCCATTCCCAGGACTTCTCCGATTTCGCGATACCGCAATCCTCCCGCCCTTAACAGCAGACACTCCCGTTCGGACTCCGTCAGCAATCGGATCGCGGCTGCGAGACGCCGGAATTTTTCCTTGTCAAGCACCCGTTGCTCTGGCGTCGCATCGTCCGCCAGAAAATCCATCTCGCCGTCGAGCGGTTCACTGAATCGCCGATGGTAGCTCTTCTGGCGATTCCTTGCCTGGTTGTGGGCAACGCGAAACAGCCAGCCGCGGATGTTGTCTTGTATTCCATCTGAAGCCAGATGCCGTTGCAGACTGAGAAACGCGTCTTGCACTACATCCTGGGCCTCGTCGCTCGAAAGTCCGAGACAGACCAGGTAGCGCAGTAAGGGCTTGCGTAGTTCCCGATACAGCGTCGTGACCTCCGAGGGGCCGGACGCCAACCGGAGCAGCGGCAGCTCCAGAGGTACGGAATCGTCACTCACATGAGCCTCCGCGTCGCGCCTCTATCTATAGAACAAGCAAGAGTCCCGATTTTCCGGGGCAGTGAGTCCACCTTCACGGAAGGTTCTCGCATTTGCAAGACACTTGGGTTCTTAGACGCGCTTTATGTAGAGCATGGTCATCGGATTCACTGCGGCTAAGCGAAAAAGAAGACAGTTTTAACGGTTTTTCATAAAAAAGTGCTTTCGCAGTGAAATTCTCGTCTTTGCTGTGGGAGCGACATTTATGGCCCCGCTGGGGACCATGAGCCGGGGAAAAAGCCCTGCCCCTCCTCAAACGTTCTGACGCATCCTAATTTTGAAGCAGAGAAGGGCGAGCATGGCCAAGCGCATTTTAACCAAGCAGTTAGACCTAATCCCCACCAAAGCCTCGCTCGACGAATTGCGTGAAGCCGCCAAATTCTGCAAAAACTGCGACCTCTGGAAGCTCGGCACGCAAACAGTTTTCGGCGAAGGAGCCGCGCATAGCAAGCTCATGCTCGTGGGTGAGCAGCCCGGCGACCAGGAAGACCAAGCCGGGAAACCCTTCGTCGGTCCGGCTGGCAAGCTTCTCGACAGCGCGTTGGTGAAAGCTGGCATCGACCGCAAAAAGGTTTACGTCACCAACGCGGTGAAGCATTTCAAGTGGGAACCCCGCGGCAAACGCCGCATCCATAGAAAACCCAACTCCGCGGAAATCGCCGCTTGCCGCCCTTGGCTGGATTCAGAAATCGCCTCCATTCGCCCCAAAGTCATTGTTTGTTTGGGCGCGACAGCAGCTCAAGCCCTGCTCGGCAAAGATTTTCGCGTCACCCAGCATCGCGGTGAATTCATCGAGTCCACTCTCGCACCCTATGTCGCCGCCACCGTACATCCCTCTTCGATACTGCGCGCGCCCGACGAAAATGCCCGCCACGAAGAAATGGCCCGATTTATCGCCGATCTCAAGAAGATCGCCCGCGTTTTGCAATGAACGATTAAACTACTCTCCATGGCTGACCCAGGAAAAGTGCGGATTGGCATCTCCGGGTGGACCTATAAACCTTGGCGTGGTGTTTTTTATCCCGAAGACCTAAAACAAAAACACGAGCTCGAATACGCCTCGAAGACTTTCAACTCCATCGAAATCAATGGCACCTTCTACTCGCTGCAGCGCCCCACAAGTTTCGAACGCTGGGCCGCCGAAACCCCCGACGATTTTGTTTTTTCCGTAAAGGCTCCGCGCTTTATCACTCACATCAGGCGCCTGAAAGATGCCAACGCTCCGGTTGCAAATTTTTTGGCTTCAGGAATTTTCAATTTAGGCCCAAAACTCGGCCCAATCTTGTGGCAGCTGCCGCCGAACTTCATCTTCAGGCCTGAAGTGCTCGAGGACTTTTTTCTATTGCTGCCGCACGACACCGAGAAAGCATCAGCAGTAGCTCGCAAGCACGATAAATGGATGTCCGGCAGAACCGCGCTCAAATCCGATGCCAAGCGCCCCCTGCGCCACGCCATGGAAATTCGCCACGCCAGCTTCGTGACTCCCGAATTTATAAATCTGCTGCGCCAATACGATGTCGCTCTCGTGGTTGCAGATACCGTGGAATGGCCGCGCCTGATGGACCTCACTTCCGATTTTATGTACTGCCGCTTGCACGGTTCCGAAGTTTTGTATGCCAGCGGCTACGACGAGGCATCCTTGGATCAATGGACAACCCGCGTCGGCCACTGGGCGCGCGGAGGCGAGCCGGAAGACGCCCAGCGCGTAATCAAGGAAAAAGGCCCGCAGAAATCTCAGCGCGACGTCTTCGTCTATTTCGACAACGACGCCAAGGTGCGCGCGCCCTTCGATGCCAGGAGCCTGACCGCAAAAGTAAACAAACTTCTCGCTAAATGAAGGTTGTACTGCGTGGAAGCGTCAGAAAATTTCTTGGCCCTTACTTCCGTTGGCTGCGAGGAATTTTTGTATCTCCGTAAATCTCATCCGCCTTCGTTTCGGGCCGTCTCTCGTCCGGACCGGGCGCCTCGCCTTGTGGCAATTTCTTCTTGCGGTCCGGTTTTGGCGCCATTTTCGGTTTGGAACCGAGAGGCTTTTTAGTCGGTTTCATGACGACAATTCCTTCTATTACAAATTTGACGACTCCAAAGTCTTGGAAATACCTTCGAGCGGAATGGCCACCCAATCCGGCCGGTTATTCAGTTCGTACCCTAACTCGTACACCGCTTTTTCCAGCACATGCAATTGCAACAACGCCATAATCTCCTCGCGGCTCGGCGGCAGGAATTCCGCGCCGCGCGTGGTTTTCAAATACTCATCCAGGTAGCGGTCGCTAACCCACTTGGCCCACACTTCCGCCCAGCCATTCAACTTTTCCCTGTTGCTGTCGTCAACGTTCACGCTGCCAGTCGACGCCAGCAACGGCGCATGCGCCGCATAGTGAAAGGAGCGCAACATTCCCGCCGTATCCTGCAACGGTGAGCGCTTCAATCGCCTCTGCGACAATGGCCGCGCTGGCTCGCCTTCAAAATCAATGATCACGAAGTCCGCGCCGGTATACAGCACCTGCCCCAGGTGAAAATCGCCGTGTATCCTCGTGCGCACTGCGCGTATAGGCTTGCTCAGTGCCGCATGAAAACGCTCAATAATCTGCGGCTCGCTGGCCAGCGCTTTTTCCACTTTCGGTTTTGCATTTTCCGGCAGCCGATCCTTCGCGTGGCGTAGCTCTCCAAAAATTCGATTCGTCAACTCCAGCAGAGCATCTTCAAAACTTCGTTGAAACTTGTCATCAAAAGGCTCGGCAGCAAAATCAGGTTCCGTAGCTGCGGCTGACGACGCCAGCGCCAAATGCAATTCCGCGGTTCGCCGTGCAAGAAGCCCCACTGATTCTAAAAATGGAGCGATCGACGCCCGCGCGGCATGATTCTGCGACGCCGCAGCTGGGCCCTGCGCGGAACTCTTGCCCACCTCATTATAAAAATGAGAAATGGACTTCATTGTGTATTGCCACGCGTCGCCCTGATTCGGTACGAACCCCTGCAGAATTCCCTGCGTAATGCGCGGCCGGTGCGCTCCGCGATATTCCAGTGCTCCAAGCAACTGCGGGGTGTGCTGATAGTGGGCCTTCTCCGTAAGGAAACCACACATCTCCAGATCCGGATTTACGCCCTCTTCCAGCCGCCGAAAAAACTTCAAGATCAAACGGTCCCCGTAAGCCACGGAGCTGTTGCTCTGTTCCGCTGTGATCGCACGAGGACGCAAGCTCCCAGCCGCCCCGGTTTCCTGCAACGACAGCGCACGAGTGCGCAACGTCACCAGTTCGCCGGCCTCCCCGGTAAAAACCAGACCTCTTTCAATCGCGTCCAACAAAAGAGAAAGAAATGTTTCGTTTTTCAGGGCGTCGCTAAGCGTCGCCGTCTCTCCGCCATTCCGCCCCGAAACCGTCAACACCGCAGGGTTTTTTCCGGGTGCCCCGGGCTCGCCTTTTGCACCCGCGTCTTTGCTTAGCACCAGCGGCACCGAATACAAATCCGCACCACCGCCCTCATACTCCACCTTCACCATAACGACCAGCGCATGTAGCGCGTCCCGTTCCAACGTAATGAAATCCACCACCTCCGTACCGCGAAGTTCCCGAGCTTTAGCCCCGAACCAGCGCTGGCCCTTCAGGTACGCCGGCAACTGTCCCGACAATTCCGTCTTTAAATTAGAAAACATATCTCTGCCAAAATCCGGCGCGGCCATAAATATTTTTCTCCATCTCCAACCAATGCATTACAACGGCTGCGGCTCTTTGTATTTATCTTTGGCTGAATTTCCCAGATATCTCTCCAGCGCGCGCCGCGCCAAATCCTGTCCTCCGAGTCCAAACGCAATTGCCAGCCCCAGCATGGACGCTCCGAAAACAATCGAAAACGCCGCCAGCACCGTTTGCCGCGCCAGCCCCAATTCGTCCAGCGCCATGGAGATCGCCAAAATCCAGATCACAAAACGAATCGACCAGCTCCAGATTTTAGGCGAGCGAACTCCCGCATTTACCGAAGCCAGCAGCGCCGCGCGTGACAAAAAATTCGCCAGAACTAAACCCAGAAACAAAATCAACATGGCGATAAATACTTCGGGTAGGAACCGGAATAACCGCGAAATCTGCTCCTGCAACCCCGCTACGCCCAAAACGCTGATGCCGATCAGGATGAATCCAATCCACGTGATCCAGAATATCGAGCGGCTCAACAGTTCCGTCATGGATGGCAGGTCCGCCATCCGCAACACGCGAGAAGCCCCGGCATCTTCCGAAACACGATCCAATTTCGTCAGCCGCAGCACCGCCCGGAACATGTGTCTGAGCAGGTAAGCCGCCAACAATCCCACCAGAATGATGATCACCATGACCACCAATCGCGGCAGAAATTCCGCGATCATATGCACCAGATTGTAGTAAGCCTGCTCCAAACCCTGCACGATGGTGACTCTCATGATTTCACCTCGACTCCTGCTTTCCACTTCTCCGTCAAATACGGCTTCTGTCGTTCGAACTCCAGGCAAAGCTTTTCATTCGCCTCTTCCAGGTCCACCGCCGAAGCATCGGCATATTCCGCGATGAAAGAATAGATTTTCCCCCGATAAAGCGGTACTAATGCCTGCACCAGGTGATCGCGATTTATCACCGAATGATGGTACGACGCTGCAAATTCATACAGCACCGTGACCCACAAGTCCGCGCCAAACCGGAATGTCTGCGGGTCAAGGGCGGCGATGCTTTGAATACCCAAAAGTGTTTCTGGACTTAAAATCGATTCCAGAATTGGTTCAAGTTCCTTGACCCCTGTTTGAAACATCTCAAACATTCTGGTGCGATTGAGCTCCATCGGTTCCGAGGTGACCGCGTGTTCCGGACCGAACGTCGGCACCGCTTCTGAACCCTTGCGCTCCATCCATGCTTGCTGATGTGTTTCCAGCAACCAGAACAGGCTTCCCACCGTTTGTCGCAACACTTCCACAAGATCGGGACCAGCACCTTCCGGCGGTGCCGGCTTCTCGCCAAGGTACACCTGGCAGCACCGAAAATCGGAAGTTATCGCCGAAATTCCCATCCACGCTTCCGGCCGCGAACGCACCGGCTCTTCGTGCCACACATCTTCATTCAGGCAATACGTACCAAGCCGGCTCGAAAACGCCCACTCATCCGAATACAGCTCGCGAATCCTGCGGCCGAATAACGCGCGCGTCATCGGATACAGAAGATTGCGCGCCAGCAAACCCTGGAATTTATGGCGGGAATATAATGGCGCTACAAAATCGAAGTTATCGCGGAACGCTGGCCGCAGCAGATTCGCGACCCACTCTGGAGACGTGCTGGAAGTGGCCGGCGAGACTACCGCACAAGCCTTGGCTCGCAACAGATCCGACGACGAGAGTATCGTTCGCAGCGCCAAACCCGGCGAGGGCGTCCCGCTGAATCCCGCCGTAATTCGATGAATCGTTCGCAGCGAGCTTAGCCCCTTGAAGTACAAGCTGCTCCCTGGCTGTCCGTCGCTCGAGTCCTCATCCGAACTCGAGTCTTGTAACGTCCCGCCCTCAACGCTGATAATCGCCACCCGCTGGCGCACAAAGTTCTGCTGCAAACTCTTTTCAACATAGTGCGCGGCCCGTCGCATGGTGTTGGCGCTGCTGTGCGAGAGGATCCCCACCAGCAGGTCCACCTCGCCGACGCTCATCAATTGACGAAGTAGGTCGTCAGAAAGGAAGGTTTCGTCAGCCAAAGTACTTCAACTCTCACTTTCAAACCGGGTGGAAATATAATACCGGGCAAACGTCGATAATGCGCAGCTTAAACTGTCAGCGTCAAATGCGGCGTAGTCGGAACCAGTAAAATTGATAAGGACCGAGCGTCAGCAGGTAGGGCAAGTCGCCAAACCTCGGAAACAAATTTCTGCCAAACATTTCAATCGGTATGTAGCCCTTATATCGCTGCACGTCCAGCTCCACTGCCTGCGCTGAACTCGCCAGATTATTCACCACCAGAATTTTCTCGTTGCCTAGCTCGCGAATATACGCCAGCACCCGGTGATTCGAAGGCCGCAAAAATTCCATCGTCCCCCGGCTGAACACCCGATACGAATTTCGCGTCTTAATCAACGCCTTCATCCACGACAGCAGCGAGTGGCTGAACCTCCGCTGCGAATCCACATTGACCACCTGGTAGCCATATACGGAATTGGAAATCAGCGGCGAATATAACCGCTCCGGATCGGCGAAGGAAAATCCCGCATTCGTGCCGCCGTTCCATTGCATCGGCGTTCGTACCCCGTTGCGGTCGCCCAAATAAATATTGTCGCCCATTCCAATTTCATCACCGTAGTAAATGATCGGCGTGCCCGGCATGGACATCAACAATCCATTTAGCAGCTCGATCCGCCGCCGATCATTTTCCATCATCGGTGCCAGCCGCCGCCGGATCCCCAGGTTAATGCGCATCGTTTTATCCGTGGCGTACTCGTCGTACATGTAGTCCCGCTCGATGTCCGTCACCATCTCCAGCGTCAACTCGTCGTGGTTCCTCAAAAAAATACACCACTGACAATTTTCAGGAATCGCTGGAGTCTGATCGAGAATCTCAATGATTGGTTTGCGATCCTCCAATTTCACGGCCATGAACATTCTGGGCATCAAAGGGAAATGAAACGCGGCATGAAATTCGTCGCCCTCGCCAAAGTACGCGCGCACATCCGCCGGCCACTGATTCGCTTCCGCCAGCAACATTCTCCCCGGATAAAATTGGTCCAGCCGCTTGCGAATCTCCTTGATTATCGCGTGAGTCTCCGGAAGATTTTCGCAAGAGGTACCTTCGCGCTCCACCAGGTACGGCACCGCGTCCAATCGGAAACCGTTCACGCCCATGTCCAGCCAAAACTTCATAATCTCCCACATCGCCTCGAACACTTCGGGATTATCAAAATTAAGATCCGGCTGGTGATGGAAAAACCTGTGCCAGTAATACGATTTCGATACCGGGTCCCATGTCCAGTTAGACAGTTCCGTATCGATAAAAATAATCCGCACGCCTTCATACTTCGTATCCGTATCGCTCCACACGTACCAATCGCGCTTCGGGTTATCCCGCGAGCTGCGTGCTTCCTGAAACCACGGGTGCTGGTCTGAGGTGTGATTCATCACCATTTCGATGAGTACGCGCAGTCCCCGATTGTGTGCCGCGGTGAGAAAAGTCTTGAAGTCGTCCAGTGTCCCGTAGCTCGGATGAACAGTAGTGTAGTCCGCGATGTCGTAGCCGTCGTCGCGTAACGGCGAGGGATAAAAAGGCAGCAGCCAGATGGTGTTGGTGCCCAGCTCTTGAAGGTAATCGAGGCGCTGCGTCAGGCCCACAAAATCGCCGATGCCATCGGCATTGCTGTCGCAAAAAGTGCGTACGTGCAGCTGATAAATGACCGCGTCTTTGTACCACAGGTTGTCTTCTTGCAACGCCAACGGGGTAACTCTCCTTTCAGCGCCTCATCAGCGTGAATGCAAGCTCACCATATTATCGTAACGGCTCAACACGAAAAATATGCGCCGGCAAAACGGCAGGATTCAGTTCCACATAATTTCTGCTTCCCTGCCAGATATATTTCCTGTCCGTTAGCAGATCGTTCATCTCGTAAGACTCACCATCAGCCAACCGGAATTCCTTCAGCGCCACGTCCACCCATCCCATTTGCCTGTTTACTGGGTCCAGATTCACGACCATCATGATCTTGTCACCGCGATCTTCCGACGTTTTGCTATAAGCGATAAGCATCGGATTGTCGGTGGGATGAAATTTCAAACCATCGTTGTGCTGCAAAGCCCTATGGTCCCGCCGAATGCTGTTCACGCGCCGTATCAAGCCCTTCAAACTTCTGGGATCATTTCTGCTCCAAACGCGCACTTGATATTTTTCCGAGTCCAGATATTCCTCGCTGCCTTCACGCACCGGCACATTTTCAATTAACTCAAACGCCGGCCCATAAATTCCATAATTTGCGCCCAGCGTTGCCGCCAATACCAATCGCGCAATAAACGCCGGCCGCCCGCCCTTCTGCAGATACTCATTCAAAATGTCCGGCGTGTTTGGCCACAAGTTCGGCCGAAAAAACTCGCTCACCGGCGGCTGCGTTATTTCCGTGAAGTATTCTGTCAGATCCGCTTTGGTATTCTTCCACGCGAAGTACGTATACGATTGCGTGAATCCCAATTTCGCCAACCTGTACATGACCTTAGGTCGCGTGAAGGCTTCCGCCAGAAAAATGGTGTCGGGATATTCCCGCTGCGTCTCTCGGATGAGCCATTCCCAGAAAACAAACGGCTTCGTATGCGGATTATCCACGCGAAAAATCGTAATACCCTGAGAAATCCAGAACAAAACCACGCTCTTTAATTCTTCCGCCAGCGCCGCATAATTCGCCGTCTCAAAATCCAGCGGATAAATATCCTGATATTTCTTCGGTGGATTCTCCGCGTACTGCACGCTGCCGTCAGCCCGCGAACGAAACCATTCGCGATGCTGTTTCACATAAGGATGGTCGGGCGAACACTGAAACGCGATATCCAGTGCCAGCTCAATTCCGTGTAGCTCCGCTTTCTCTCTTAACACCCGCAAGTCAGCCAGGGTCCCCAGTTCCGGATGAATAGCCTTGTGTCCCCCGTCTTTCGAACCAATGGCCCACGGACTCCCGGGATCCGACGCTGAAGGCGTCGTCGAATTATTTTTCCCTTTGCGTTCGGTAATCCCGATGGGATAAATCGGCGGCAAGTACAAAACGTCAAATCCCATATCCGCCACATACTCGACATACTCGGCGCAATCCCGCAACGTTCCAGGCCGCTCGGCAGAAGTTGTACAAGAACGCGGAAACATTTCATACCACGTACTGAACCGCGCCCGCGCGCGATCGACGCGCACCACCAGCTCTTTATCGTAAATCGTATCCCCCATGCGCTCCCGGTACCGCGCCATCAGCGCAATTAAATCCTCATCTTCCGAAAACGCCACCGCAGCCGCCGCATCTGCTCCTGTAATCTTTCGCAACCGCTCGCTCAGCGCATTCAAGCTCGGTCTGTCCGAGGCACTCGCGCGCTTCGCTGCCGCGGCCAAAAATTGCGCCCCAGTCATCAAGTCCAGCGATAGGTCCTGCCCCGCGTCCGCTTTTTTCCCTAAATCACGAGCCCAGGTTTTGAATTTGTCCACCCACCCCCGCAAAGTATAAAGATAAATCCCGGCGCTCCCGGGGCGGAACTGCGCCTCCCACCGGTCATTTGTAATCAACTGCATGGGCTCGTACTGCCAATCCGCATCGCCGTCCCTGCGATATTGCAGCGCAGCATCGATCACATCGTGCCCATCGGCAAAAATATCAGCGCTCACCGTCACAAGTTCCCCAGGTGTGCGCGCAATTGCAAACTGCCCGCCATCAATTTCCGGCAGCACGCTTTCAATCACCACTCTCAGAACAGACTTCGGCGTATTACTCTTCTCAGTTTGTTTTGGAATGAATCGTTCGTCGGTGACCGTCACGGCGTGAAGTAAATTCGCTCCCCATCCCCAACTTATTGTCCTTGACTCATTATATACGCCCATGGGACGCATCGATTCTTCGAGCATCGAAATACTTATTCAAAGGATTCAAATTCTAACTGTATTGTCGAGTGAGTTAATTTTTTCTCTACTAGATTCACTGGATACTCTCGAACCACTTAAAAGCTTACACTCGATAGTGCTGATGGGCGTGGTTTACCCACCGCGAGGCCCCAGTGAAGATTGCCCAGGTATCCCCCCTGTACGAAAGCGTTCCACCGAAAATGTATGGAGGTACGGAACGCGTCGTTTCGTTCCTGACCGAGGAGCTGGTCGCGCAAGGCCAGGATGTAACTCTCTTCGCCAGCGGTGATTCGCAAACTTCCGCGAAGCTCATTCCCGCGTCAAAAACTTCTCTTCGCCTCAGTAAGAATTCCGTCGACTATCTGGCCCATCACATCGCCATGTTGGATGACGTGATGCGCATGGCTCCCGAATTCGACGTCATTCATTTTCACATCGATTACATGCATTTCCCGCTGTCCCGCTATTGCGCGTTGCCCAGCGTAACTACTCTCCATGGCCGCCTCGATCTTCCCGATTTAATCCCCGTCTATAAACGCTATGCGGATGCCCCGGTGATTTCCATTTCCATGGCCCAGCGCAAACCATTTCCGCGTGCGAACTGGGTTGCCAACGTTCAGCACGGCCTCCCTGAAGACCTTTTGACCTTTAATCCCAAGGGTGGAGATTACCTGGCGTTCCTGGGCCGTATTTCCCCTGAAAAACGCCTTGATCGCGCCATCGAAATCGCTAAACGTGCCGGAATGCACCTGAAAGTTGCCGCCAAAATCGACAACGCCGATCGCGCCTATTATGAATCCACCATCAAGCCTTTGATGGGCGATCCCAACATCGAATTCATCGGTGAGATTGGTGAAGACGAAAAAAGCGAATTTCTCGGCAACGCCTACGCCTATCTATTTCCCATCGATTGGCCCGAGCCTTTTGGTTTAACGATGATCGAAGCAATGGCCTGCGGCACTCCCACTATCGCCTTTAATTGCGGCTCCGTTCCGGAAATAATGCAGGAAGGTCTCACCGGCTTCATCGTGAAAGATATGGACGAAGCCGTTGCGGCAGTAGAAAAAATAACATTAATCGAACGCGCTGCTTGCCGAAACGTTTTTGAAAAGCGCTTCACGGCCGCGCATATGGCCAAACGGTACGTCCAGGAGGTCTACCAGTCCATGGCCTCGGACCTCCACCTCGCCCCTCGTTCCCAGGCGATGGCACAATAAGCAAGCAATCGTTCCGAAAAAAATCGCGTTTCATGGCAGGATGTCTCTGTGGCAGATATCGTCCGCGTCAAAGACCAGTATTACGTTAAGGCGACCTCGGCGCTCGCCGACGACCGCACACGCGTCCTCAAATACGGCGACACCTTCGCCGTCCTGAATCGCTACGGCGACATCGAACCGCTGGGCTTCGGCCAGTTCGGTTTGTTTCACTCCGAAACCCGCCACCTCTCGCGCATGACCCTGCAGCTAAATTCGCAGACCCCCATGCTCCTGAGCTCCACCATCCGCGACGACAACGCTTTCCTCGCCGTGGATATGACCAATTTCGACACCACCACCGCCAATGGCGCTGTCGGCCTCAAAAATGAACAAGGCTTGCCCCGCGAAACCATCCATCTTTTCCGCTCCAAATTTCTCGATAAGGCCACCTGCTACGAACAGATCCGTTTGATCAATTACGGTCTGCAACCGCTGCAAATCTCCCTCAGCTTTCAATTCGAAGCCGACTTCGCCGACATCTTCGAAGTGCGCGGCACCAAACGCGCAAGAAAAGGCGACCGCCTCTCAGACTCTCTCGACGGCGACACCGCTATCCTTTCCTACCGCGGCTTGGACAATGTCAGCAGAAAAACTCGCGTTGAATTCACTCCCAAACCTCGCGTGCTCACCACCCGTCAGGCCCGTTACGAATTCACTCTCGATCCCAAGCAGGAGCAATCTGTTTTCGTCACGGTCTCCTGCGAACGAAATTTAATTCCCGTTCCCACCAATCCCTATCAACTCGCTTTCGACACTCTGCATCGTCGCTCCACCAACGAACGTCTGCACGAGTGCCAGATCACCACTTCCAATAAGCGCATCAACTCCTGGCTGAAGCGCTCTGAAGCCGACTTGCGCATGCTCACCGATGGCAATCCCGAAGGCGAGTATCCTTACGCTGGCGTCCCCTGGTTCGCCACCGTTTTCGGCCGCGACGGGCTCATCACCGCGCTCGAGACTTTGTGGATCGCCCCGCACATCGCCAAAAGCGTTTTGCAGTATCTTGCCGACGAGCAGGCCACCGAGGAAATTCCCGAACAGGACGCCGAGCCGGGAAAAATTCTTCATGAAATGCGTCGTGGCGAAATGGCCGCGCTCAAGGAAGTTCCCTTCGGCCGCTACTACGGCAGTGTGGACTCCACCCCGTTATTCATCGTGCTGGCCGCGGGATATTTTCAGCGCACCCGGGACACCGAATTCCTCGCCTCCATCTGGTCCAACATTCAAGCGGCGCTGAGCTGGATCGACATGTACGGTGATCGCGATCACGATGGCTTCGTGGAATATGCGCGGCGCTCCAACACTGGCCTGATCCAACAGGGCTGGAAGGATTCGCACGATTCCGTTTTCCACGCTAATGGCCAGCTCGCCGAACCGCCCATCGCTTTATGTGAAGTGCAGGCCTACACCTATGCCGCCAAACGTTCCGCCGCCATGCTCGCCGGCGAATTTGGCGAACATGATCTGGCCTTGAAGCTCAACCTGGAAGCTGATCGCATCCAGCAGCGCTTTGAAGAAGAGTTTTGGTGCGAAGAAATCGGCATGTACGCGCTCGCCCTCGACGGCAAAAAACAACAATGCAAAGTTCGCTCCTCGAACGCCGCCCAAACTCTTTTCTGCAAAATCGCCTCGCCGGATCGCGCCGCAGTAATGTGCGGCCAGCTGATGTCCAGCCCGCTTTTCTCCGGCTGGGGCGTGCGCACCATCGGCTCCAGCGAATTGCGCTACAACCCCATGTCCTATCACAACGGTTCCGTCTGGCCACACGATAATGCTTTGATCGGCCTGGGTCTTTCGCTCTACGGTTTCCAGGATGCCGTCGGATCCATCCTGACCGGTCTTTACGAAGCCAGCCTGCACGTCGATCTGCATCGCCTGCCCGAACTTTTCTGCGGCTTCCACAAGCGCAGCGAATCCATGGGACCCACGCTCTACCCCGTTGCCTGCGCGCCGCAAGCATGGGCTGCCGGCGCCCCATATCTTTTGCTCCAAGCCACGCTGGGTCTGCAGATCAAAGCCGCCGAGCGCCAGGTCAGCTTCTCCAATCCAATCCTGCCTGCCAACATCGAAGAGGTGCGCATCGATAATTTAGGTATCCCCGGTGCCGAATGCGACATAATCATCCACCGCTACTCCGCCGGCGTCTCCGTAGACATCCTCCGCAAAAAAGGCGACATCGAAGTCCTCAAACTTCTTTAACTCGGTGAGCAGTCGGACCGTGCGCCCAGGAGTAATGTCCAAAAAAATTGAAGAGACGCGGAGGGTGGCCCGTGCTCAGGTTTTTGGAGGGTTTTACCTGCCGTGGCAGGTAGGTCTTGTAACGCGGAAACATCCGGACGGGAGTATAAAAAAGAAGAGGCGGGCCAGGTCGTCCCGCCTCCTCGCATTCCCCTCTCGGGGAGAACCAGCTAGTCTGACGGAGGGTGACTAGCCGGTCGTGTGTTGGCCTGCCTATGAAACCCCACCCGGCACCAAAAAGTTTCGCGC
>DASYJM010000104.1:0-52294 GCA_035996445.1 Candidatus Acidiferrum sp.
AATTCCACGCGGCGGTTTTTCGCTCGCCCATCTTCGGCGCTGTTTGCGGCGACAGGTTTGGTCTGTCCCATCCCCTTTGCGCTTAGCCGCGATGCCTCCACCCCATGAGCGGTAAGCCACGCTACTACCGCCTGCGCTCTGCGCTCCCAGAGCGCCTGGTTAGCTGCCGCATTACCCTGGTTGTCGGTAGGCCCTTCGATTCGGAACTTCACATAGAGAGTTCTGCTGCAGAAGTTTCACAATTTCGCCTAGAGTATTTTCAGACTCGGGCAATAGCGTGGACTTCCCGGTATCGCAGTGAATCCCGTACACCGCCACGTGTCCCGATTTATTGATTTCATCCGACAGTGAGGAAGCATCGGCCCTCACCTCCTGCTTCATTTCTTTCCTGGCGACAATCGTATGGTTGTAGTGGCTACCGCGATTATCGATGAATATCCAAGTGTCGCCTTTGTGCGCCACGATTCTGGCTTGGTGAGTTCGTATAATCGATAGCGAACCCGGCGTTTTTCAATGCTGTTTGAAAATTGCGAAATACCTGAATTTCACTGGAGCCTTCGCGGGTGACGATATCCCACGAGTGATACTCCCCTTCGACATGTTTCTGCTGGTTGTCGGGCATTGGGAAGTCCGCGTAACCAGCGGTGAATCCTTGCAGCCTTCCACGTCTTTAGGTTTATCGTCGTCCTGTGCGCGTAAGGTAGTTATAGACAGACATATGACCGTGCCGAGCAGTAATCGCAATAAAAATCTCATGAATTAGTCCTCTCCTGAAGAAAATTGCCGCGAACTTTATACCAAAGCTGTTACGAGTGAACCACACCACCCAGTGACCGATTTCGCTGTAGAAAATCCCAGAAGCGGTCAAATTCCCTGAAGCAGCACGAACCCTCCGGCCAAATTGTGCCTTGTTTTGTGTATGTTCCAGCTCCACCTTAGGTGGGCAGGAAACTGCCCTTCATCGAAGGGTATGAACACCACGGAAAACCCGGGGGCCAACGTGAGCGCTTCCACTGATTTGCAACACTGGCAGTCTCGTTCCGCACTGCTGCGCAGCGCGCGCGCTGGTGATCGTCAGGCGCTCGCAGAGCTGGTTATGCCTTATGCCACCGGCCTGTACCGCTCAGGCCTCAGGTTAACCGGCAATACCCACGACGCGGAGGACGTCCAGCAGGAAACCTTACTCAAGACGCTCGCGCGGCTCGATCAGTTCGCCGGTGCGCAAACCGGCCCCCGAGATGAAATGCACGCTTGGGTCTCACGCATCGCTAGAAACGCTTCCATCGATGTGATCCGGCGCCGCCGTGAGGGCAAACTCTTTTCGCTGGACCAATCGAGTACTGGCTTTGATGAACCCTGGTCCGCGCAAATTTCTTCCGGCAAGGCCAATCCGGAAGAAAGCCTCCTCCATCAGGAATCGCGCCGGCTGCTGGCATCCGCCATCTCGGAGTTACCGCCCGATCTGCGCCAGGTATGTCTGCTGATGGACGTTTTGAACTACTCGACTCAGGAAGTCGCCGACCACGTCGGTGTTTCGATCGTGGCTGTGCGCTTGCGTCTCTTTCGCGCCCGCCGCAAGCTTCGCGAAAAATTGAATCACAAATTTGCTCCAGCTCGCCAACGCGCTGTGCGCGTCAGAACTCAAAGCTCACAAAGTTTGAGAAACAAACGGGTGCCCTCGCGCCAGGTCATTGGATTTGCCTGCAGCGCGGCCTGCGGCGGAGATTGAAAGCGAACACGTGAAGCTCGGAATGGAACTATCCTGGGAACGTCCGGAGACTTCGTAACACTCACTGACGTAGTTGGCCCGGTTCAAAGCCGTTCTTACGCGCCTGGTCCTCAAGCGCATCGATCTGTGCCTGAATTTGTTTCTTTTTCTCTTCCAGCTGTTTGACTTGGTCTTCCACTGGCGTCATGGAATAGCCATGATTCATATTTATTCCGCCCGACGCGCTGGTGTTATCACCCTTAAAATTTCGTAGCTGCGAAATCTTCTTGTCGATAGTTTCCAGTTCGTTGTTCAGTTGGTGAAGGCGCTCGCGGTAAGCGGCGGCTTGCTTGTCCCTCGCGCCCGGCCCGGGCGCAGTTTTCTGGAAGTTGTCTGGTGTCGGATTCGGATCTCCGCCGCCCGCCTTGCCCACCACGGAAATAGCCCTATCCCCGCCCACATTGGAAATCTCATCGTTGGTCCAAACTTTCCTGGGCTTGGTTTTGGCCTTTTCCGTTATGGTCGCAGCGGAAGTCCCAGACGACTGCGCCGCAGGTTTTGCTGTGTCTGAGGTGGCTTGACTGCCGGAGCCGGAGGACTGTCCAGCAAGGAGAGACATGCCGTTACAAAAAAGAAATGCTGCCGTCGCCACGAAGAATTTCATAGGTACCCCCTCATCTATGGCCAATTTAAATTGTAGGCTTGTATTTCTAGGAGGACCTAAGGTTAAGAGCTTGGTTGCTGAAAGGGCCATCATCCGCGTGGTCGTGCAACTTGGCACGCCACCAATCCTATCGGCTGGAAATCCCGCCAGGTCTCAGCTCCTTCAATTCCGCGCGCACCAACTCTAACGCCTCTTTTGGCGTACCCACTCGTCGGTAGTTCGAATAAAACATGCGTTCGTGCAATGAAAAACTGGACAGAAATTTGCGGCCATCGAAGTCGTATTGCGAGAAAGAAGGCAGCCACAATCCTGGCACCATTTCGTAGCGCTCCTGCATGAAACGGCTTCCCTTGTAAACTTTGGCGAGAAATAGGCCCAGGGAAATATCGTCGGTCACCTCTCCCTCAATACGTGCCATCTCTCCGGTGGCTTCATCAATCCAGACCGTTCCACGAACGCGTGGGTAAATAGACGTCGCGCGGGAAGTCGGTTTGAAGGCTGGGTTCGGGTCCATGCGATATTTCAGCAGTACATGACCATTGCGTTTCTCACTGCCGATTAGAGTGAACAGGAAGGCCGCTCGCGCCGCACCTATCAGCTCCTCGCGCTCTCTCCTCTTCTTCGCAATTTTGTCGTACGCATCACGTTGTGTCCGGCCGGTTTCGGCCGCCCATACCAGCGACTTCTCAAGTTTCTCAAGCTCGGCGCGATAGGCGTTCTGGTCCGAGATCTTGCCGTCGGTGCCGACCGGGAGATGGGCGGCTCCCGTGCCCGCCGGAACCACACGGGACACTTTCACCTCCGTCGACTGGCTTTCTCCGTTTACTTTATGCATCTCCACCCGCTCCAGCCGCTCGAACACATCCATGGCCGCATCGCTCTTCTTCTGGTTCTCTACAACGCGGTCAAAGAGCGCCTGATCGTTAGGTTTGTCTGCAACGTGGGCAGCCACCGGCTCCTGGGTGTATTGACCGGACCCGGCGAAAAGGACGCTGGCAAGTAGGAAAGCGGCAAAGCGCATGGTTTATTGGCGGACTAGGTCGAGCATATAGGATTCGTTTCTTCGCCCCATTGTTGCACGAGTCTTTCCTCCCACGACGTCGCTCGACCGTACGCCTTTGCGCAAGTGGCAATGGTCACCGGGTCACAAAGACCTGTTCGAAAGGCGTAAAATAGCCTGGACAGGTAATAAAACCGTCCTTCACGCGTCTAATTAGATAGGGTTGCGGGAACGATTTAGCGTCCTTCCACGTAGTAAGTAACACCCGGAGGCCATGTTGGGTGTAGCTCCCATTGATCGTCTGACCGGCTTGCCCGCCGTAGCGGTGCCCGTGCGCAGGCGCCGTGGCAGGATCGCAGCCGCCGCCGTTACCGTCATGGAGACGTTTCGCCTGGCGCTGGACGCCTTGCGCGCTCATAAGCTGCGCAGTTTTCTTACTCTCCTGGGCGTAATCCTTGCCGTAGCAACCCTGGTAGCCGTTATGAGCGTGGTCGCCGGCCTGAATTTCTACGTCGCCGACCGCGTGGCCAATCTTGGCGCGAACGTTTACCTGGTCGACCGCTTCGGCATCATCACCAGCCAGGATGCCTGGATAAAAGCTCAGAAACGCCCCCTCGTCACTATCGATGAGTATCAACGCCTCCGCGAAAATATGAAGACCGCGGCCAACGTCGCCGCCACCGATGACCGTGTCATGGATGTGCGTTCCGGAAACATCCTTCTAGAAAGCACCGATCTCACGGGGGTCACCCCCAATTACGCGGAGATCCGCAACATGAATCTTGGCGCTGGGCGATTCTTAACCGAAGGCGACGATTTGCACCACGCGCCGGTATGTTTTATCGGTACCGATGTGCTGAAGAAATTTTTTCCGACCGTCGATCCTATTGGCAAGACCATTCGCGCCGGCACCAATACTTACGAAGTCGTCGGTGTCGCCACTGAAATCGGCAGCGCCTTCGGCCAATCGCAGGACAATTACATTCTCATCCCCTTTAGCACCTACTATAAAGATTGGCATAAGCAGAACGACTGGTTGACCATATTTGTACAGGCGCAGAACGCCGAAATCATGCAGGCTTCCGAAGACGAGGCCCGCATGTTCATGCGCGCCTGGCGTCACCTGCCCTACGACGCCCCTGACAATTTTGCCGTTTTTGGTTCGGCTTCCATCATGGCCCTGTGGAACCAGATCACTGGCAATCTATTCGCTGTTGCCGTCGCTCTCACTGCCGTTTTCCTGGTGGTCGGCGGCATTGTGATCATGAACATCATGCTCGCCAGCGTGACCGAACGCACCCGCGAGATCGGTCTGCGCCGCTCCCTAGGGGCAAGAAGAAAACACATCGTCTTGCAGTTCATGACCGAGTCCGCGGTGCTTGCCGCTGTGGGCGGAATAATGGGATTGACCCTCGCCTACGGAATCGTGGCCTTGGTGCGCGCCGCAACACCCATCCCGGTGAAAACCCCGCTTAGCGCGGTGATTATTTCGCTCAGTGTTTCTACTGCGGTCGGCCTTTTCTTTGGAATCTACCCTGCAATGCGTGCGGCGAAACTCGATCCTATCGAAGCGCTACGCGCGGACGGGTAAGGTTTAAATATGGCCCGTGCACATCGCGAAAATCTAAAACAGGCCTTGGATACTTTGCGCGCTCACAAGATGCGCAGTGCCCTTACTGTATTCGGCGTGGTGCTGGGCGTCAGTGTCATTATGCTGGTTGCCGCGCTCATCACCGGGTTTGACGAAACTATCCAGGAAAACATCAAGCAGTTTGGCGCTGACACCGCTTTCGTTTCCCGCTGGGATCAGGGTCCCCATGGCGGCGGCAACAGCAACAGCAGGCCTCTAGAAGAGCGCTTGCGCAAACCGCTCACCCTGGAAGACGCGGAAGCCCTGAAGGAAGGCTGCCCGGCCATAAAGAACGTCACCGTTTTCTTGACCTGGTGGGAGCAGAACCACACCGTGCGCACCAAGGCCGGCGAAGTCATCGCCATCGATTTTCGCGGCGTCCAGCCGAATTTTGGCCAGGTGTACGCCAATGCCGCCACGCTGGCTGGCAGGTTCATCAGCGAAGGCGATGATATCCACCGTGAAAAAGTGGTCATGCTTGGCGAGAACGTCGCACCCGTCCTCTTCCCGGAAGGGTCGCCGGTAGGTAAAGACGTCCTGATCGATGGCTCGGACTTCCAGGTGATCGGTGTGGTTGAAAAACCCAAAGGCGGCTTTGGAATGGGTGATGAAGACCGCCGCGTCCTGATCCCCTACAGCACTTTCCACAAAATTTATCCCGGCGCCTATGAAAACAATATTCGATTTCAGGCCTACCCCAACATGTTGGATCAGTCCGTGGATCAAGCCACTGAACTTTTGCGCCGCCGCCGAAATGTCGCTTATAACGCCAAGGATAGTTTCGTGATTCGCACCGCCCAGCAGGAAGTACAAGAATTCCACAGCATCGTGGGCATGGTAGCCCTGGCTGCGGTAGTGCTCAGTTCCGTGGGGCTGCTGATCGGCGGCGTAGGGGTAATGAATATCATGCTCGTCAGCGTCACCGAGCGCACCCGCGAGATCGGCATCCGCAAGGCCATCGGCGCCAAGAGCGCGGACATAACTTGGCAATTTTTGCTGGAAGCCATGACCTTGACGGGCGCAGGCGGAATCATCGCGCTTATTCTCGTCAACGGCCTGGTATTGCTGATCCGCTTGACGCTGGAGTGGCATGGCAGCGTCCCCGTGTGGGCTGCCGTCGCCGGCCTGGTCGTCAGCGTGAGTGTGGGACTCTTCTTTGGAGTCTGGCCAGCTATGAAAGCCTCCAAACTCGACCCCGTCGAAGCCCTGCGCTACGAATAACTCTATTGAGCCGCTGAAGCACGCCCCAATGCTGTACACCATCGCAGTTGTGCGATGAGCGATGTTGAGGCACCAAAATCGTCGGGCCGCCAACGCACAAAAACGCAGAGGCCCCACCCCGGGGTTATCGCCCGAGAATTTTTTTCACTTTTCTTTTTTATTCGAATTGCGACACGAATTAAAGGATCAACGCAGCGCCAGCGAGCCAGCTGGCTTGAATCCTGCAATCGCTTCCGCGGACGATGAAGTCGTGGTGCTCGGCCATACCACTTCCAGCGAAGTCTCGTGTTTCACCAGCATTTTCGACTTGCGGTTCACGTGCACTTCCATCGTGTTAGCGCCGTTCCCATGCAGTTCAGATTTATTTTCCTTATGCATAAATACGGTCTTATCCGCACGATACAGCACTACCCGCAGCGCGTGTTCACCCGCCACAATCGGGCAATTGAAGCGCAACGTGTCGCCAATATGCTCAGGCTTCAGTGGCGTCGTCAGCAGCAATTCATCCCCAGAGAACACCGCCAGGGTAGTCTGCTCGGTCACCGCCGATACGATGTTAATACGCAATGTCGTCTGTTCCACAGCGGGCTTCGCCGGCACGCTCTCCACCACCGGCACAATGGCCAACATGCTCGGTCCATAAACCGGGAGACTCTCTGGTAATGCCGCCGACGTTTTCAGCGCCTGCCGGCTCAGCTGGCGCGCCTTCGTCCCTGTCGCCGCATGGCGTTCGAGCCCGTCATTCACCGCCGTCTTGGTTTTCTCGTCTTGGAACTTCGCCGCCGGCTCAGTGTCGGAATCTACAGTCACAACCGTCGGACCGCCCACTGACGACGAGTTGATGTTGATTATTGAAGCATTCGAGCTGATGGGCGCCTGAGAATTAGCATTGGGCGCGGCTACCGGAGAACTTGCACCGCTTATCATCGCCGCCGATGCCACCGGCTGAGCATGCCCGCGATTTCGCAACGCGCGAGCCATGGGCACCAGCCCGATCAGGAATACCGCGGCAGTCCCCGCCGCCCATAGATCTTTGCGCTGCATCGGACGATTCCACCAGGCAGAATCGGAAGTCCAGATGGCTGTTATCAACGAACTCAAGCGCCGCGATTGCTCCTGCGCTTCGGCCTTAAATGCTTGCACTGCCGTTCTCACCCACTTTTCGGCGCGCCCAACAAATTCTGCTGCCGCGGATGGTTTTTCGGGCACCACCTGCGTCATTTCTTGAGCGTGCGCGAAGGGATACAGCGAGGCACCCAGCGCTTCTGCGGTCGCGTATCGGTCCGCGGGATCCTTGGCCAGGCAACGCATCACGATGCGGTCGAACGCTGCCGGCAAACTTGAATTGTGATGTGAAGGCGGCGGGGGGGTAATCGCCACAATCTGTGCGCATACCGCGCTCACCGAGCTGCCGCTAAACGGCTGCACGCCGGTGGTCATCTGATACAGAATGATCCCCAGCGAAAAAAGATCCGAGCGCGTGTCCTGCGGATCGCCCTGAATCTGCTCCGGAGACAAATAAGCCGGCGTGCCCATCAGCACCCCGGAATTGGACACTTGCGTCGCGAATCTCGCGATGCCAAAATCGCCAAGCTTAACCTGTCCTTCTTTGGTGATCAGGATGTTGGCCGGTTTGATATCGCCGTGAATAACTTTCGCGCGATGCGCGCGTGCGATCGCGGCGGCAAGGTCGGTGGCCCACAACGCAGCCTTTTCCAGCGGTAGCGGCCCGTCATCAAGAACTCTCTCCAGCGTTTTTCCGTCCACATACTCCATTACGAAGTAAGGAACCCCATCGGCATTCGTTCCAACATCGTAAAGTCCTACGATGTAGGGATGCGCCAGGCGTCCGATGATCTGTGCTTCACGTAGGAATTGCTTCTGAACGTCCCCAGAACCGAAACCGTGTAGGAAGGTTTTCAGCGCGACGATGCGGCCAATCAGCGTGTCACGAGCTTTATCCACGCGGCTGGTTGCCCCGGTTCCCAGCGTCTCAATAAATTCGTAACGTCCCTGCGGAGTAATCATAAGTTTTTCACTTAGTGAGCGAGCCTTCCGCCTTTGCCACAGAAACATTTTCAGTCAGCGAACCTCCCGTAGGAATCACCCAATGGTCCCAGTGTGTAAAACTCGTGTACCCTGTCCTCGCGGGCTACAGGAAACACCTTAGTGCGTTTTTCGCGCCAATTTTTAGGCCGATCGCTGATATTTCCCGTTCCCAGAGGTTTGAGATTGTGTTTTGATCAGCCGGCCTACCCCTTGCCCGGTAACCTTCCGCCTCGCAAAAGGATACAAGTCGTTAGCCAGCTCCTCTCCCGATGGATATCGCGTGTTTGGATCTTTCGACAAGCACCGCGCCACAACTTCGTTAAGCGTGGTTGAAAGTGAGGGATTCAGATGCGAAGCGGGCAAAGGCTCGTGAGCTAGTATTCGGTTGCACACGCCCTGCAATGAGTCGGCGTCGAATGGACGCTGCCTGGTGAGCAGTTCATACAACACGATGCCCAGCGAAAATAGATCCGATCGCCCGTCCTGAGGCTTGCCCATAATTTGTTCTGGACACCAGTACGCCGGCGTTCCAGCAAGCGGCTTGCTGGCTTGTTCGCGTGCCGCCACTCGGGCCATCCCAAAGTCCATTAATTTCACGCGGCCATCTTCAGTGATTAAAATATTCGCGGGTTTGACGTCCCCATGAATAACGCCTTTGCGATGCGCCGCCGCCAACGCGCACGCCACTTCCGCAACCCACGCGCACGTGCGCATCGTGGGCACCGCGCCTTTTTCTAAAACTCGGTCGAGTGATTGGCCGTTCAAGAATTCCATGACCAGGTAGGGCGTCGAGGTGGACTCTTCGATACCCATGTCATGTAGCGTAATGATGGCCGGATGCGATAATTGCCCCACCACCCGCGCTTCCTGCAGAAAACAGTTGCGCGCCTCTCCCTTTGCCAACTCCGGGGGTAATAACTTTATTGCTACCAGGCGCCCGATCATCGGATCATGCGCGCGCACTACGCTGCCGTTTGCTCCACTGCCAATTATTTCTAAGATTTCGTAACGGCCGACGTTCATGGGTGCCTTCTTAAGCGCGGTAGCAGCCGGCCTTATCGTTGTGAAAAGTGTGCTCGTCACAGTCTGGTCCGCGTCACCCATTACAGCGAGGAAATCCGTTGGGCCCAAGAGTACGGGCGTACTACCTATCGCGCATGATTAAAGAACCCTCAGCGTCCCTCAGCGCAACCCCAAAACGCGAAGCCCAGGCTCGCTTTTTAGCCTGGGTCTTGGGTTAGTGTAGGAGCGGCGTCTGAGGCGGTAATTGCGGAGAGTCTTACAGAAGTTATTAGTTGGATTTTGCGCCAGATACGATTGGAGCGGGGGGCTTGCCGTTTTGCAAAGACGAAAACGCCGGCGCGGATGTAAGCCGCGCGGGAAAATCGCGCACAAAGGCCTTCATAGCCGGATGCCAGAAGCCGTTAAAGCCGAAGCTATACATCTCTCGGAGCGCTTGTGTCACCGGCCATTTTTGTGCGCTCATGCGGTAAGTGGCCACAAATACTCCGGTGCGGTCTTCACCCAGCAGGCAATGCACAAAGATTTTCTGCTGCGGATCAGAAAATAGTGAAAGGAATTGCGCCACTTCTTCGTTGGTAGGAGCCGCAAATCCGGCGATAGGAATGTGCACAAATCGCATGCCCAATCTTTCGGCTTGTTGTCGTTCCCATTCCAGCTTGCGGCGATCTTCCGCGCGCAGATCGACGACCGTGGTGATCCCCAGTTTTTTTAATTCTTCCAGTCCCTGCTCATTCGGCTGCGCGCCGCGGTAAAGTCCATCATTAATTTTTCCTGGATTCGGCACACCACGAATCTTTAATTTCTCGCCATACGCGGACGACATCACCGACGGCGTAATCGGTTGCGAAGTATCCTGAGAGTGGATTTGCGGAATTACGCAAAAATAGAACAACGCGAAGGGAAATAGACGAAACCGCACCATTGTTAATTGGATGCCTCCCCAAGGCGGAAGGATGGAAAAACCTTACGCTCGCATTTGGTGTATGTCTATATCTAAGCTTTTGGTTTTTAAGTGTTTGAACCCTTTGGCGATACCGAAATGGCACCACTACTTATAGACAGTTTAGTCACAGACACTGGAACATTTTGCGACTTTTTCTGAATCACCTGCATTAAACTCTTGACAGTTATTTCGCGCGGGCCGATACTGCGAATCCAGATTCGGGGGACGTGCACTCCCCAAATGCGCCTTAGTCGAGAGCACCTCGGCGCGTTTGGAGTTGGACGAACCAAGCCGGGTTCAAGCTAAAAAACCGAGCGCGAAGCCCCAGTTGCGCGGAGCATTGGGGCGCGGTATCTGCATGATGGCTGGTGCCATTTAAATCAGCCGGATGGCAGAGCATTTGCCTTTTGCATCGTTTTTAGCTGATGCCGTTGCTTTAACCTGACTCGTACCACCCGCTGTTGAATGCATCAAATAGTAGGCACCCGGATTTGCGCGTCCCCGGACAGGGAATCTTAGGCGTGGAGGAACAATGGCCACTGTGAAAACCGCATTAAATGGTAGATCACTCGAAACACAAACGGAATCGGGAAAGAATCCCGCTGGACGCGGCACCGGTCTATTTTTCGAGCGCTATTTCACGGATGGCAAGAAGTCTCCTTTCGACCTGGTCGAATGGGAAAAGCGCACCGCGTTGATCGGCAACGAAAAGGGTGTGACCATTTTCCGCCAGGAAGGTGTTGAGGTTCCCAAAAGCTGGTCGCAAACTGCCACCAACATCGTCACCAGTAAATATTTTCACGGCAAGCCCGGTTCGCCGGAGCGCGAAGGCTCCGTGCGCCAGCTGATCGCCCGGGTGGTCAACACCATCGTGCGTTGGGGTGAAGAGGGCGGTTACTTCGCTGATGGCCAGTCTCGCGACGCTTTCCGCGATGAGCTCACACATCTGCTCGTGGAACAGAAAATGGCTTTCAACTCGCCGGTGTGGTTCAACGTCGGTGTGCAGGAAAAGCCCCAATGCTCGGCATGTTTCATCAACTCCGTCAAAGACACCATGGAATCCATCATGGGCCTGACGCGTACCGAAGGCATGCTCTTTAAGTGGGGCTCCGGAACTGGAACAAACTTCTCCAGCCTTCGCGGCAGCAAGGAAACCCTTTCCGGCGGTGGAATCGCCTCCGGTCCGGTAAGTTTCATGAAGGGCTTCGATGCGTTCGCCGGGGTGATTAAGAGTGGTGGGAAGACTCGTCGTGCTGCCAAGATGGTCATTCTAAATGTCGATCACCCCGACATCGTTGAGTTCATCGAATGCAAGCGTAAGGAAGAGCGCAAAGCCCACGTGCTCATTGAGCAGGGCTACGATTCAGCCATCGATGGCGACGCCTACAGTTCCATCTTTTTCCAGAACGCCAATCACTCTGTTCGAGTCAGCGACGATTTCATGCGCGCGGCCGCTGAAGACAAAGATTGGTGGACCAAGAACGTCATCGACGGGCAGCCCGCTGAAAACCTGCGCGCGCGCGATTTGTTGTTCAAGATTGCCGACTCCACCTGGCACTGCGGCGATCCCGGCATGCAGTACGACACCACTGTAAATCGCTGGCACACCTCCAAGAACACTGCGCGAATCAACGCCTCCAATCCTTGCAGCGAATATATGTTTTTGGATGATACCGCTTGCAATCTTGCCTCGCTTAATCTCATGAAGTTTGTCAATTCCGGCGGCCAGTTTGATGTCTCGGCTTTCAAGCATGCCGTCGACATCACCATCACCGCTCAGGAAATCCTGGTGGACAACGCCAGCTACCCGACACCGCAAATCGCCGAAAATTCTCACAATTTCCGCCCGCTCGGCTTGGGCTACGCCAATCTCGGCGCGCTGCTCATGTCCATGGCTCTGCCCTATGACTCCGACGAAGGTCGCGACGTTGCTGGCGCTATCACCGCACTAATGTCCGGCGAAGCTTACGCCCAATCTTCGCGCGTGGCCGAAAGCATGGGTCCGTTCCCGGGCTATCCCGTAAATCGCGAGCCCATGCTCGAGGTCATTCGCATGCACCGGGACGCCATGCGCGGAATCAAACGCGAGCATGTACAACCGGAGCTTTACACCGCTGCGCAGGAATCTTGGGATACCGCGCTTTCGCAGGGCGAAAAGTTTGGCTTCAAGAATGCCCAAGTCACCGTTCTTGCTCCCACCGGCACCATTGGCTTCATGATGGATTGCGACACTACCGGTATCGAGCCGGATCTCGCGCTCGTAAAATACAAGAAGCTCGTTGGCGGCGGCTTGATCAAGATCGTGAACAACACCGTTCCCGAAGCCTTGATGCGCCTTGGCTATACCCCCGAACAAATGAGCGAAATCGTTTCGCATATCGATCAAAACGGCAAAATCGAAGGCGCACCTCACTTGAAACCCGAGCATCTCCCGGTTTTCGATTGCTCTCTTGCTCCCGCTGGCGGCGGACGTTCCATCACTTGGACCGGCCACGTAAAGATGATGGCTGCTACCCAGCCGTTCCTTTCCGGCGCCATTTCGAAAACCATCAACATGCCCGAGGAATCCACGGTCGAAGATGTGATGGACGCCTACATCGAATCCTGGAAGCTGGGACTCAAGGCTGTGGCCATCTATCGCGACAATTCCAAGCGCTCTCAGCCGTTGTCCGCTGCGGGCCAGAAGAAAGACGAAAAGAAGCCTGAAGCCGCAGCCGTCGTCGAAGCCATGCAACAGGAGCTATTCGCTCGCGCGCAACGCGAAAAAATGCCCGCTGAGCGCGCCTCCGTTACTCACAAATTCAGTGTTGGCGGACATGAAGGCTACATCACCGTGGGCATGTACGAAGACGGACGCCCGGGCGAAATCTTCATCAAGATGTCCAAGGAAGGCTCTACGCTCTCGGGCGTGATGGATGGCCTGGCCCTAACCGTTTCCATCGGCTTGCAATACGGTGTGCCGCTGAAAGTCTATGTGGACAAGCTGCTGAACACCCGCTTCGAGCCCTCTGGCATCACCGCGAATCCCAAGATTCGCTTCGTCTCCAGTGTGCTCGATTACATCGCACGCTGGCTCGGTGGCCGCTTCATCTCCGCGGATTATCTGAAGCTGAATGGCGCACCTATGGCTGAGGCTGGCACCGCTGCTGCTGCCGCGCCAACGGTGGTCGCGCAGGCTCTGGCGTCAATGCCGTCGTTACCCGCGTCCAACGCATCGTCGAAGCCCAGTAATGCCCATGAAGGCGCGCCGACATGTTCTGAGTGCGGCATGCTGATGGTTCCCAACGGCGCCTGCTACAAATGCGAAAACTGCGGCAGCACGAGCGGCTGCAGCTGAGCAGTTACGCTTGGAAGTTTCACGTGGAACTGACGTACGGAAGAGGAAGTAAGTAACGGCTCGAAGTAAACGGGCTTAACGGGGTCCCTGAAGAATGAGCATTCCCCCTGTGGGGTGGGAGCAGACCGCAAATACTGCTCCCCAGCAACCGTCAACGGCACCGTGCTCCACTTCCGTCCCCGAATCCGATTGCGCCCAGGACCCATCACCAGCCTACATCGTGCACGACCCCGCGCAGTTGGCCTTGCCGCCTGCCACACGCGCCTTCCTCCACGTGGTACGTCACGGCATTGGACCAGCCGCAATTTACGTGCTCACCTACCGCAGGCTCGATCGCGTCGGCTCAAATCCCAAGCCCGTGCTGGCCGAAAGTTCCCGTGTCTTGATCGAATTGCTGGAGAAACTCGGCGTAAACCTCGAATTGAAAGAAGTGCGTGGCGCCCTCAATGATATTCACCGCCTGGGCTCCGCCAACATCCCTGATCTGTGGCTTAGCGACGAACAAATGGCCGAAAAGGGCCTCATCGAAGACTGATCCCGCACCTTACCGACCCAGCTAATCCGCCTACATTCTAATTTGACTAAATGGCAAAAAAGGATGATCGATAAAGCGATCGCAGGAAGAGTCGGTTTGGAGACGAAGAATGCGTACGAGGTCAGCGTCGCCGCATCGGCGGGCGGTGCGAAGTCAATGCTCGAGGACGCATGCGGAATCTAGGCGCCAGGGGTGGTGGGACGTTGCGCAGCGAATCTCCGCAACACGGGCAGCGCCCTTCGTGCGAAGTAGCCGCCGTGGCATCCGCGCGCAACCAATGACCTCGCGCTTCGCACAACTGGTTGATGCACTGCACCGTGAATCCCGGCAGATATTGCATCGTTTCCTCCGAAACTGCGTAGCCCTTGAGCCCCTGCATCGCGTTTCGATTACGAACAGTTGTCTGACGGAATTAAGTTACAAAATATTTGAATGTCGGGATTGTGCCCTTGAGGCGAGACGGTGTCAACAAAAATCGACCGCTAGATATAGTAGTAGCCTTGCAATTGTGGAAAACGCCGTTTAGATGGCCTGTGTTAGGTGCTTAGGGCTTCGGCTCTGCGGGGGGAACCGCACTTGGATTTGTGCTTTGATCCGTGAGCCCCGGCGCTGGCTTGGCGGGAGCCGGCTTTTTCTTCTGCTGCGATTCCCTCGCCGCCAACAGGATCTTCAGGCGGTCTATCTCTTGTTGCTTGGCGTTAATTCGTTGCTCTAGCGCATCAAGCTTGGCTTTACCGGCGATATCGTGTTGGTGATCGGGATTTGAGAAAAATGTGTCCTGTTGCAATGCCAGCTCACGGCGCGCAAGCTCGGCATCTTTTTCCGCATCGGCGATCGCGTCTTTCAGCCTGAGGGTTTCTGGATCGTCAGAAGGAGCTGGCACAGTTGCAGGATCAGACGCCAACGACGACGTGGCGGCGGCATCGGCCACAGCTTCGGGCGAGGGCGGCTGAGTTTCCAACTTAGGCGAAGCGTCCAGGGTCAAACCTTGCGTACCAGGTTTTATGTTGCCTTTATCAAGATCGTCGTCAGTGATGACCTTGGATGGTTTCGTGGCATTCTTCGTCGTCTGGCGTGATCTCCGGGCGGCCTCGGCGATAGATTGGCTTTGCTCGCCGGACGATTGCTGGTCTTGCGATTGCCCGTTCGGCGAAGCAGCCGGACGTACAGTCATTGCCGCAAACAGCGCCGCTGGCAGAACCATGATTAACTTGCGGAGGAACGGAGCGAACCTTCGGCCTGACATTTCGTCACCTCGTGCCAATGCAAATACCCGAAACTCCAAGATAACGCTATCTCTGACCCACCGCTACAGCGTCGCAGTCTACACCGTGCGCATAGGTAACGGCAGTCAATGGCCAGGGTGCCCGCGAGACCAGAAGGCCCCAGCTCACGATGGGCGGTTCACCGACGCAGTGCCAGAAGAATAGCGTGCCCACTGGGGTACGCTGTGACTGGAAGAATTGAAGTACTTAGGAAGTTCTGACGAGCCGGAGACCAAGGTTGAAACGGTTAATAGGATTCGTAACATTTTTGATACTCGCATGCACCGCAATGCCGCTGTACGCTCAGGAACCGTCGCGACCGACGGCGGATGATACCGGCAGGCAAGCCGGACGGACGCAATCCTCGAAGACCACCATTTTGCCAATTGCGCATCGTTTCTGGGATAAGCAAAACGATGTGCTGTTCTCTGGCGTTGCGGCCTCCCGTACTTTGGACTATTTCTCCACCCTGAATATGCGCCGGCGCGGCCGCCAGGAAATCTTTCTGACCAACGATGCCGTTGATAATCACGCTGGCTTCGCCGCCATCGAAGCCGCCGCCACCGGTGTTTCCATTGGCGCGTCATATCTTTTTCACCGCTACGGACACCACAAACTGGAGCGCTGGACCTCCATCATTCACATCGGGCTCGCAACCACCGGCGCGGTGCGTAATTATTCTTTGAAGACCGCTCACCCAGCAACTGCCGGAGCACAACCGTAAAATGAGCTCAGCGAGACTACATGTTTTCATTTGGTATTTCGTTGGTTTTCTGGCCCTGTTTCTTTGTTTTGCCGCACCTCACTTGCACGCGCAAAGCGTGCACCGCGTTAATTCCTCCGCGTCAGCTGTCAAACTTTTTCAATCAAATCCAGATTCTCCGCCAAATAACCAACGACCTCGTGAGCCCACGCAAACAGAAACGGATCAGTACCGGCTTTCAAGGGAACGCTATGAAAAGGCCGTTTCGTACTCGCGGACCGGCTACACTTTGTATTTCATTTCCTATTTTCTCAGCGCAATCGTACTCCTCTTGATTTTGCGATTGGGTGGTGCTGCCAAATTCCGCGACATCGCGGAAGCTGCCAGTGACAAGAAATGGGTTCAGTGCCTGGTATTTGTGCCTTTACTGATTTTGCTCACCGATTTGTTTGAATTGCCGATTCGCATTTATTGGCACGCGCTGAGCCTGCGCTACCAACAATCCATCCAACCATGGGGCTCCTGGATCGTGGACTGGTCTAAAGAAGAAGCGCTGAGCGTCGGTCTGGCGGTGTTGCTGGTTTTTGTATTGCATTTCGCGATGCGAAAAAGTCCCAGACGGTGGTGGTTTTATTTTTGGCTCGCGGCACTCCCAATTTTGCTGTTCTTCTTTTTCATCAGCCCATGGTTCATTGATCCGCTGTTTAATCATTTTGAGCCGCTGGCGAAGGGGCATCCGCAGTTGGTGAACTCCATCGAAACGCTCACGCAACGCGCTGGTGTACCCATCCCGCGGGAGCGCATGTTTGTGATGAAGGCCAGCGAGAAAACCAACCAGATAAATGCGTACGTCACCGGCATCGGGGCGTCAAAGCGCGTGGTTATTTGGGACACTACCATTCAAAAAACATCTACCGACGAAGCGCTGTTTATCCTCGGCCACGAACTAGGGCACTACGTGCTCGGTCACGTAGCTATCGGATTCTTTTTTTTCGCGGTGTCATTACTGCTCGCGCTGTACGTGATGTATGGTGCGCTGCATTGGTCCCTGCATCGCTGGGGCCCTCAGTGGAAAATACGTGGACCCGAAGACTGGGCGGCTATCGCTGTGTTCTTGCTGTGGCTCGAGATTCTGTCGTTTATTTCTTCACCAATCGCGAACGGCTTCAGCCGCATGCAGGAACATGCCGCCGATGTTTACGGGCTGGAAGTAATACACGGCATCGTCCCCAACTCTGAGGAGGTAGCTGCTCACGGGTTTCAAGTAATGGGCGACCTAGATCTCTCCGATCCAAATCCTCCGGCGTTTATCACTTTTTGGCTTTACAGCCATCCGCCGCTGGCGGAGCGGCTGGTATTCGCCCACGCTTACGACCCCTGGTCTAAAGGCGAGCCACCCAAGTATGTGAAATAATATTGGCTGGGACTAAATTTCCGGTGCGGTCATGCAAGTGTACGCAAACAGTTAAACATGCACACGCGAGCTATTTTTTCTCGATAGCGCAAGCCGCGTGCGAGTGCTTACCGGAACTAACTTGACGCGTCTGAATGTACTGGTTAAGACTCAGGAAATAATTCGGTGATCATGCATGGAGCAAGACAGGCCCACAGACACGCCATCCCCTCAACCCTCCCGGGACACTTCCAGCAGTTCCTCCCACAGACTAAGCAAAATATTTTTAAATGAGCAAGGTCTGCGTGCCGGCTGGCGATTGCTGTTATACGTCGTGATTATGGTCGGATTTTTCCTGGGTTTGAAAATGTTGTTGATGCAGTTCTATAGATCCACGCCGGGTAAGTTTTCATTTGAGAGTCTTTTGTACTCCGAGATGATTGGTTTTATTTCCGCATTTGGCGCGGCTGTAGTGATGTCCTTCCTGGAACACCGTCCAGTAGGAGCCTACGGTTTACCGGTGCGGCAGGCATTCGGAAAACTTTTCTGGCAGGGATTTCTGCTCGGGTCTCTGGAAATCAGTGCGGTTATCGGACTGATTTACGCGTTTGGAGGATATTCATTTGGCCCATTGGCATTGCATGGTGCGCAAGTGGCTCATTGGGGCATTTTATGGCTCCTTTGTCTGACATTTGTCGGATTATTCGAGGAATTTCTCTTTCGCGGCTACAGTTTATTTACGTTAAGTTCCGGGTTAGGCTTCTGGCCTGCTGCCATTTTGCTTTCGCTGGTATTTGCAGCTGTGCATTTGCAAAACAGCGGGGAGGGCCTTGTCGGCGTGGCGGGTGTTTTTGTTGTGGGATTGCTGTGGTGTTTTACGGTGCGGCGGACAGGCTCTTTGTGGTTAGCGGTGGGGATGCACGCGGCTTTCGATTTTGGCGAGACCTTTTTCTATTCCGTTCCAGACAGCGGCATGATTTTGCCGGGTCATCTTTCCGACGCCACGCTTCACGGCCCGGCGTGGCTTACCGGCGGTAGCGTTGGTCCCGAAGCAAGCGTTTTCGATTTCGTGCTGCTATTTATCCTTTTTTACGTGATCCATCGGCTGTATCCGCCGAATAAAAGACCGCAGCAGGCGACCAGCTTTTACCGGACTAATTCCGAAGCAAATACTAATTTCACTCCGTGATTTTTGGCCTCGGGCAGCGTTTCTTTCAGAGCCTCCAGCGTCGATGGATGAGCGTGCCCGATGGCAATGGCGTCTCTTTTCGTGGCGGCTCCGGCGATAGCGATCTCAATCTGTTTGCGGATGGCTGACACATCTTCCACGTCGTCCAGGAAAGGTACGTTACGGAAAGCCGCGCGTACTCCAAATCGTTGGGCGGTATCATAAGCGACCGTGGCCGCGCTCGTACGGCTATCTACATAAAAGAGTTTGTGCTCCTTCAATACCGGCATCAATTCAGCCATCAAGTTTTTATCCGCAGTGGATGCCGATCCCTGATGATTGTTCACTCCCATTGCGCCGGGAACGTCGTTAAGAAATTCTGACACGAGCCGGGAAATGGCAGCACGAGACATGCCTCCATGAAGTTCCTGTTTCTCCTGATGCTCTTTCGCGAGGGATTGCATCGGGAGATGGAGCATCACCTGGTCACCTCGCTGTTGCGCTTGCTGCGCAATTTCCGCGGAATGACTTTGATTGGGCAGTACTGAAATCGTTAGAGGATAGGGCATTGCAAAAACGGCCTGGGCGGCACTCCTATCGTTGCCCAGGTCGTCCAGAATAATCGCCAGCCGCGGGGCTTGGATATCGCTGGTCGCCGGCGCAGAATCTGAATGGCGCGATTGATCTGTGCTTCCTGCAAAGTGAATATGCACATTGTGGGTTATCACCCCAGCGTGGCGATAACTTATAAAGATTGCATCGCCATTTTCCGTTTGCTCTGGCGTCAGACCTCGCGCCGTGGCGATGCCATTGAGTTGGTCAATCAGACGCGTCACCGCCGGCGGTAAATCCTTTCCGCGGCGCTTGATAAAAATATGTATCTCCACCAGATCGAATGAATTTGCCACTTTGTCAAATGCGCCGACCTCGCCATGCACCTCTGAGCCACGCGGCGCCGCTGAATTCGCTGCGAACACGAATTCGCGGGTGATGCGGTGGATCTCTTCCTCGGTGAGCCGTTTTTGCCGGCCTCGATGACAACCGGCCGTGCAAACTGCGAACATACAAAGGAAGACAATTATTTTGGGGATTGCAGGTCGAATTTGTAAACTACGATTGGCGAAAGAACTTGCTAACACCGAAAACTAGGCGGCTTTCTTTACCGGCGCCTTCACCAGATCGAGCGCCTTGCGGTAGATGGGATCTTCCGGCGAAAGCGGGCGCGGTCCTTGTGGAAGATCTTTATTAGGTGTGGCAGCCGGAGCGGCGTCGTCCACGTCGGAGTCTTCTTCCAAGGTGGCATGGACTACTTCCGTTGGGGTAACTCCTTCTTCAAGAATCGATTTCCCACTCGGATTGTAATAATTCGCAGTCGTCAGGATTAGCGCGGAGCCATCATCGAGGGTGATTAATTTCTGTTCTGAAGCCAGGCCGAAAGTGCGTTCACCCACAACATCACCGCGGTGATTCGCTGCAATCGCGGAGGCTAGCACTTCGGCGGCACCCGACGTTGTAGCATCAATCAAGACTGAAACGTGGCCCTTCCACGCTACCTGCTTCGGTTCGGCGGAAAAAGTTTGTGAGGAGACGGTCTGCCCGCGCAGTGTGGCCAGCGTACCCGACGGCACAAAAAGTCGAGCCACAGAAATCGCTTCTGCAACCGGCCCGCGGCCACACTCGCGTAAATCCAGAATGACGTTGTGAATGCCCTGCTTTTCGGCTTCATTCAATCGCCCGCGCACCTCATCAGCTCGCCCAGCATCAAGCGAGGTAAGGCGCAACGTCAGGATGTCGGGATCGGCTTTCTGACTTGTGATTTTCACCGCAACCGGCTTTTCGCGAACAACATCGACCTCTTCAGGGGTCGCCTTACCGCGCCGGATCACCGCCACTTTTACTCCGCTACCAGCCGGCCCAGTGAGCAGATTCATGGCCTGGCCCACGGACATATCGCGAGTGGTAAAGCCGCCAATCGATTCAAAAATGTCGCCGCTGCGAATTCCCGCCTTCGCGCCTGCGCAATCCGGCAGCACCGAAATTACGATGATGTAGCCAAACCTCTTACTCAAGGTGATGCCGCTCTCTCCCGTGCTGGAACTCTGAATTTTCTTTTTGTATTCTTCGTATTCGCGGGGAGTCAGGTAACTGGACTGCGTGTCGAGCGATTCCAGCAAGCCGTGCAGCGATCCAGCGGTCACCGTGTGCATGTTCGGCTCGTCAACGTAATCCTGCTGAATCTTCTGCAAGACTTCGCCAAACACGGTAAGAGACTTGTAGGCTTTATCGTCTGGAGTGCGTCCCAGGACGTGGCCAATTCCGGCATAGCAGAATATGGCTACCGATACACAAATCAGCCCAACACGCGCCGCTCGACTCATCGATCCACCTGTTCTGGAAATCACTAAAAGTATAGCACTGCTTCATAGTGGGACGCGCCGTACAGCAGAAAGGAAGCCTTCACCGGACGAGTGGAAAAGGATGGGGAGCAAGCCCACAGGCACGAACAGACACGAGGAGCGCCAGTTTTGATGCTATTTTGCCACACCGTGCCATTTATTTACGGTGCTTTATGCGCTAACTCATTCAAAACAAGAGACAAAATTGACATCCATTGGCCTGCAACCTGCTACTCTATCAGTACTAATGTTCCAAACCACTATAGCGTCCCCTACCAGCACGGAGGGAGTTGGTCTCCACACTGGCGTCTACGGCCGACTGACCTTGTCTCCAGCGCCTGCGGAAACCGGGATCGTATTTCGTCGGGTGGATCTTGACAACTTTCCCATCGAAGCCCAGGGCCACAATGTCGCGCGCGTAAGCTACGCCACGAGTTTAATGAAACAAGGCGTATTGCTTTCCACCACCGAGCATCTGCTCGCTGCGATCTATTCCTGCGGCATCGACAACATTTTTATCGATATCGACTCCATAGAGATTCCCATATTGGATGGCTCCGCCGAGCCGTTTATGCAGATGCTCGAGCGCAGCGGTTTACGGAGATTGCGACGTCGCCGGCGCTTTTTGAAGGTTTTGAAGCCCTTCGAAGTCGTTGAAGGAGACCGAAAGATCGGAATTTATCCGGCCGACGATTTTCGCGTGTGTTGTTACGTGGATTTTCCGCATCCGCTGGTTGGGCGGCAGCAGTTTGAGATCACCGTCAACGCAGGGAGCTTTCGGCAATTGTTGGCGCGAGCCCGAACCTTTTGCTTTGAGCGGGATATTCAGCCACTCAGAGCCATGGGGTTGATCCGTGGGGGTTCGCTCGAAAATGCCATTGTCCTGACGGAATGCGGAGTTATGAACGGTCCGTTGCGTTTCCCGGATGAGTTCAGCCGGCACAAGGCTCTGGATCTGATTGGCGATTTGGCGCTTGTGGGGTTGCCGCTGCTTGCGCGGGTGGAAGCCCATAAAGCCGGCCATGCGCTGCATACCCAGCTTGTGGGGTGCCTGCTTGCCGATCCTTCGCTCTGGACTATAACTACCGCCGAGGCTTCGGTAAGCGAAATGGAGTTAACCAGTCCGTCCGTTTCTGCTGCCGATTAGTAACCTAATTAGTGTTTCGCCGCCCTAACCGTCCTGGCGCGTTGCGAAATTCTGCTCACTCCCCCAAACTGAACTGGACCTCCATGAAAAACAATGATCTTGCCGTAGTCATTCTTGCCGCGGGCAAGGGAACGCGCCTGAAATCGAGTCTTGCCAAAGTATTACACCGCGCCGGTGGACGGACGCTGGTGGAGCAAGTTATTCGCGCATGTGTGCCGTTGGGCGCCAAGAAGACCATCGCGGTGGTCGGGCACCAGAGTGAGGTGGTCACGGCGACTGTCGAGCCATTCGGCGCAACGACGGTGCTGCAACAACCGCAACACGGCACCGGCCACGCCATGCAAGTGGCGCGCCGCGCATTGGGAAACTCTAAAGTTGTCCTGGTGCTACCCGGCGATGCGCCCTTGGTTCGCCCTGAAACGCTGAAAGCGTTGCTGGCAACTCATCGATCGGCCAAAGCGGCCGCGACAGTTCTTACTGCAGTGGTCGCGGATCCACGAGGCTACGGAAGAATTCTGCGAAAATCCGCCACGGCAATCTCCGCCATCGTGGAGGAATCGCAACTGAGCGGCGATCAAGCGGAAATCAACGAAATTAATTCTGCGATTTATTGCTTCACGTTGGAAAAACTCTGGCCGGCTCTGGCGCAGGTGAAGCCCAACAACAAGCATCGCGAATTGTATTTGACGGACGCTGTAGCCGTTTTAGGCGTCAAAGGCGAAATTGTCCTCGCGCAAGTGGCGAGTGATTCGCGCGAAGTTCTGGGATGCAATACCCGCGCCGATCTAGCCGAAGTAGATCGCATATTTCGGGAATGGAAACGCCTGGCGCTGATGGATTCAGGAGTAACCATCCAGCTGCCGGAAACGGTTTTGATCGATCCAGACGTGGCCATCGGCGAGGACACCGTGATTGAGCCGGGCGTTCAGCTGCTGGGGAAAACAAAAATCGGAGCACGCTGCACCATCCGCACGGGTAGCGTTTTAAGTGACGCGATTCTTGCTGACGATGTGGTGGTCGAGGCGCATTGCCTGGTTTTCGACAGCCGGCTGGATGAGGGCGTGATCGTCGGGCCGTTCGCACGCTTGCGCGGCGGCAACCACCTGAGAGCTGGTGCACGCGTGGGAAACTTCGTAGAGGTGAAGAAAAGCACGCTTGGCGAAGGCACCAAGGCGATGCACCTTACCTATCTTGGCAATGCGAAAATTGGATCCAAAACGAATATCGGAGCGGGGACCATCACCTGCAATTACGATGGCTTCCAAAAGAATCCCACCCTGATAGGGAACAAAGCTTTTATCGGGAGTGATTCGACTCTGGTTGCGCCGGTACGGGTGGGTGATGGAGCGTATGTCGCTGCGGGCTCGACGATCACAGAAAATATTCCGGCGGATGGCCTGGGAATTGCTCGCGGCCGCCAGATGAACAAAATTGGTTGGGCTTCGAAAAAGCGCCGCGAGCTGGCCTCCGCGTCGGGAGCTAAAAAAATCACCGCGAAAAAACCGCGAGGTACATCCAAAAAGCGCAGACGATGAGGAATTCTGCTGGCTCGTGGATGCTGTGTACGCGCTGTGTTAAAATAAAAGTTCCCGCAACGCCACGTGGAGCCGCCCGCGCATGAAATTTGGAGTCGTCGTCTTTCCTGGATCCAATTGCGACCACGACGCGTTTTACGCCATAAGCAATGTTCTCCATCAGCCGGTCGAGTTTATCTGGCATCAATCTGAAGATTTAGCAAATTGCGATGCGGTCATTTTGCCGGGGGGGTTTGCTCATGGCGATTATCTTCGCACTGGCGCGCTTGCGCGATTTTCGCCAGTGATGAAGTCGGTGAAAAAGTTCGCGCAGAACGGTGGTTTGGTTTTAGGCATTTGTAATGGCTTCCAAATTCTCCTGGAAGCCGGGCTTCTTCCTGGCGCGGTGATGCGCAATATCGGTTTGCGATATATTTGCCGCCACGTTCACATTCGCGTGGACAACCATGCCACGCCATTTACACAAGCTGCCGCGCAGGGACAAATTCTTAAAATTCCTATCGCGCATAACGATGGTAATTACACTGCTGATCCACAGACTCTCGCGGAATTACAGAAAAACGAGCAGATCGTTTTTCGCTATACCAGCGCTGACGGTAAGGATGACGCCGCCGGAAACCCCAACGGCTCGATGGAGAGTATTGCCGGGATTTGCAATCGCGAGCGCAATGTTACCGGGCTGATGCCACACCCGGAGCGGGCTGTGGAATCCGCTCTAGATTCCGCGGATGGGCTTGTTATTTTCCGCTCCATGGTCGAATCGTTGGTGACTTCCGCGAAGGCGAGCGCTTGAGATTGTTTGCGAAATTGTTTTTCCGATTTCAGGATTTAATCGAATTCTCTCCGTGATTTTTAGGTAGGAAAATTGGCGACGGCAAGCGCGGAAATTAAAGTTACGGCGGAAATCGCCGCGGAGCACGGCCTTTCGGCTCCGGAATATGCGCGCGTGCAGCAAATCCTCGGGCGCGATCCCAACATAACCGAGTTGGGCATTTTCAGCGTGATGTGGAGCGAGCACTGCTCCTATAAATCCAGCAAAGTGCACCTTAAGCGCCTTCCGGTACGCGGAAAACTTGTCGTTCAGGGCCCGGGCGAGAACGCCGGCGTCGTGGATATCGGTGACGGATTAGTCGCTGCGTTCAAAATCGAATCGCATAATCATCCTAGTTTTGTGGAGCCGTTTCAGGGCGCGACCACCGGCGTGGGCGGCATTTTGCGCGATATTTTTACCATGGGCGCTCGCCCTATTGCCGTGCTGGATTCTTTGCGCTTTGGCCCGATCACGCCTGACAATTCAGCGCCTTTGGTCACGCCCGAAACGATTGCCAAAAATCGGCGCATTCTCGACGGCGTGATTCGCGGAATCGCCAATTACGGAAATTCTTTCGGTGTGCCGACGATTGGCGGAGAAGTTTGTTTCGAACCGTGCTACTCGCAAAACCCTTTGGTCAACGCACTGGCACTGGGAATCGCCAAAAAAGAAGATTTGTTTTTTGCCAAGGCGCGCGGTACTGGCAACCCGGTAATTTATGTCGGCGCAAAAACCGGCAGGGATGGAATTCACGGCGCATCGCTGCTCGCGTCCGCGGAGTTCACCGAGGAATCGCAACAAAAGCGCCCCAACGTTCAGGTGGGCGATCCTTTTGTAGAGAAATTATTGCTCGAAGCTTGCCTGGAAGCTATGACCACTGGTGCGGTTGTCGCCATACAGGATATGGGCGCGGCAGGCTTGACGTGCTCCACCACGGAGATGGCTTCTCGAGGCGGCACCGGCATTGAGATTGATCTTGCTCGTGTGCCGCAGCGCGAGAGCGGCATGACTCCCTACGAAATTATGCTCAGCGAATCGCAGGAGCGCATGCTCCTGGTGGCGGAGAAGGGCCGCGAACCCGAAGTTTTGCAAGTTTTCAAAAAGTGGGGACTCGATGCAGTGGTAGTTGGCGAAGTTGCCGATGGCGGACTCTTGCGCGTCAAAGATCATGGCGTGGTCGTCGCGGAAATTCCGGCGCACCCCCTCGCCGAAGAAGGCCCGGTGTATGAGCGACCGATAAGCCAGCCTGCGCGGAAGGAAGAATTGGTGGCAGACTGGTTCGTATTTGCCCAGGAAAGGAAAAATCTTACAAACAATTTCAAGCGGCTCCTCGTATCGCCGGCAATTTCTTCCAAGCGTTGGATCACCGAGCAATACGACACCATGGTGCGCACCAATACACTGGCAGTACCGGGTGCGGGCGATGCCGCGGTAGTTCGAATAAAGGGAACGAAACGCGCATTGGCGCTGGCCACCGACGGCAATGGAAGATGGTGCCGGTTAAATCCGCGATTGGGCGCCATGCATGCGGTGGCCGAGGCGGCTCGCAACGTGGCGTGTTCTGGCGCGAAACCTATCGCCGCTACGAATTGCCTGAATTTTGGCAGTCCGGAAAAGGCGGAGGTGATGTGGCAATTCAGCGAAGCCATTGATGGGCTGGCGGCTGCTTGCAACGAACTTGAAACTCCCATCACGGGCGGAAACGTGAGTTTCTACAACGAAACTCTGGGTAGCTCCATTTATCCCACTCCGGTGATCGGTATTTTAGGGGTCATCGAAGACGCGACGAATGTGTTGAAAATGGCGTTTCGCGATGACGGCGACATTATAATTTTGATGGACGGCGCCACAGCTTCCACGTCCGTGGCCATCAGCTCAAATGGTGCAAATTCGAATTTGGTGCGTGAATTTTCCTCGTCCGAATATTCGAAAACTATTGGCGGTATCGTCGCAGGCCAACCGCCGTCCATCGATCTTTCCGCCGAAAAGCGTCTACAACAGTGCCTGGTGGCACTGGCCGCATCGCGCTCGCTTCAATCTGCTCATGACATCAGCGACGGGGGGCTGGCCGTCACCGTGGCCGAATCGTGTTTCGCCTCTGCGCCTGCACGGAAATCCGGCGATACTCTAGGCGCACGCATAAGAATAGAAGATCGCAGTCCCGCTGAATCCGCTCTGTTTGGGGAGCGCGGGGCACGCGCCGTGATTAGCGTTTCGCCTGCTTTGCTGGATGCGGTCCTGCAAATGGCGCGCAACTATGGTGTTAGTGCGGTACAAATCGGTAAAGTTACCGTTGATGGCATTTTCAGCATCGAACGTAATAGAAGTGCCATAATCGAAGAGTCCGTTGAAACACTTCGCGATATCTGGGCCCATTCGCTGGAGCGCGCACTCAAACAATGAATCCTAAGCTCGCTTACGCCGACGATCATTTCCACGACGAATGCGGAGTATTCGGCGTTTTTGGCCATTCTGAAGCCGCCAATCTGACGTATCTGGGTTTGTACGCCTTGCAGCATCGCGGCCAAGAATCCTCGGGCATAGTTTCCAGCGACGGACAGGAACTGTATCTGCACCGCGCCATGGGCGAGGTGGAGGAAATTTTTCAACCCGCGGTGCTGGCAAAACTTCCGGGTACCGCGGCGATCGGTCACGCCCGATATTCCACCGCCGGCGACAAAGCATTGCTCAACGCCCAGCCCATCATGATCGATTGCAACAAAGGCAAAGTCGCGCTGGGCCACAATGGCAATCTGACCAACGCCGCAGAATGGCGCCGCAAGCTGGAACATCGCGGCTCCATTTTTCAGACCAACAGCGACACGGAAGTGATCGTTCATCTGATCGCCCGATCGCCGGCGCGCAATTTGTCCGGCGCCATTGGCGATGCCCTCAACCAGGTCGAAGGCGCCTACTCGCTCCTGCTGCTGACGACTGATGAGATGTACGCGGTGCGCGACCCGCGCGGGTTTCGACCGTTAGTACTTGGCAGATTACCAGCCACGGAAAGTGCCGCCGAGGCCTGGATGGTGGCTTCCGAAACTTGCGCGTTTGATCTTCTCAACGCGCAATACGTTCGCGAAGTTGAGCCGGGGGAGATGGTGCGCATCTCCAAATCGGGCATCGAGTCCATTCGCTTCGCGCCGCCCAAGCAGCAACAGCACTGCGTATTTGAACACGTATATTTTTCTCGCCCGGATAGTATTATTTTCGGCCGCTCGGTGAACGAAAGCCGTGAAGCTCTGGGGCGCCTGCTCGCTCAGGAACATCCCGCCGACGCTGACATTGTCGTGCCGGTGCCGGATTCGGGCGTTCCGGCTGCCGTCGGTTACGCGCTCGAATCTAAGATTCCGTTTCGCATGGGGCTGATTCGCAACCATTACATTGGCCGCACTTTCATCGAGCCCTCGCAGGCTATCCGCAATTTTGGCGTGAAGCTGAAACTCAACCCGGTGCGCGGATTGATCGAAGGCAAACGAGTAGTGCTGGTCGACGACTCTATCGTTCGTGGCACCACCAGTCGCAAGATCGTTCGCATGGTGCGCGAGGCTGGTGCCAAGGAAGTGCACGTGCGCATCAGTTGCCCTCCGACGATTTCGCCGTGCTATTACGGCGTCGATACCCCGACGCGGGAGGAATTAATCGCCTCTTCCAATTCTCCAGAGCAAATTCGTAAATTCCTTGGCGCCGATTCTCTCGGGTACATTTCTATGGCAGGGTTGCGCCAGGCCGTCGACGACAAGGAAGGAAAATTTTGCACTTCCTGTTATACCGGCGTTTACCCGACCGATCTCGTGCAACTGGAGGTCCGCGCCGGTAGGGCTGGCGCGGGCAACGGCGTGGTCGGTGACCTGAATGGAAATTCCGCTGATGAACTCGCAATAGAAAGGCCTGTGGTGGTGGAAAGTGAAGGCTGAAACGAAACAAGAAGTGACGCACGTGCCGGTGGGCACAAAAATTCAGCGCGAGATTATCGCGTGGTTTTGGGTCGGCCTGGCATTCCTGCTGATTAATGGAACGATTGGACAGGCACGTGTAATTCCCTCTGGTTCCATGGAAAATACTTTGCTGATCGGCGACCACTTGATCATGAGCCGCATCGGCTACGACGCCGGAGTTCCTTTCACAAGCTGGCATTTGCCGCTGTGGCGCAATCCAAAGCGCCAGCAGGTAATTATTTTTAAACCGCCCTTCGCGCCGGATACGCCCGATTATGTGAAGCGCGTGATTGGGCTACCGGGCGATAATGTCGATATTCACGATGGAGCGGTGTTTGTCAACGGTCAGAAGCTCACCGAGCCGTATGCCGTGGGATCCAGCGAACCCTATGAGCTGCACACTCCGTATAAAGTTTCCGACAATTGTTATTTTGTAATGGGCGACAACCGCAGCAACTCTTACGACAGCCGCTTCTGGGGCTGTGTTCCGCGCAAGGATATTATCGGGACGCCGGTGATGATTTATATGTCTTTGGATGCGCCATCGGACGCCTGGGAGCCGGGACAGATTCGCGAGCGTTTTTTTGCGTATGCCAACGCCATCCTGCATCCCGGCAGCGTACGCTGGCGAAGACTGTTTCATATATTTTGATTGCGGGAATTCCCGCCACGGTGAGATTTCCGCTGCTGCATCCTCCGCAGCTGTAATCGCGTCAAAACCCATTACCAGGATTCGTTAGTGGGTTCTTAAATTTTGCATCAAAGTTCATACCGAATTCGAATCGCAGACAAGGGTTTCATGAAATACGCAGATGCGGGAGTCGACATCGCGGTAGCAGATGACGCGAAGCAAAGAATTCGTCACCACGCCAGCCGTACATTCACGCCCGGCGTACTCGGCGGCATCGGGGGATTCGGCGGCCTTTTTGCCCTCGACACGAAAAAGTGGAAGGAGCCCATCCTGGTTTCCAGCGCCGATGGCGTGGGAACCAAATTAAAAATCGCCATGGCCATGGGTGTGCATTCCACCGTCGGCGGCGACCTTGTGAATCACTGCATCAACGACATCCTGGTGCAGGGGGCTGAGCCGCTTTTTTTCCTCGATTATCTGGCGATGGGCAAGCTTGAGCCGACGGTTGTGGAGCAACTTGTCGACGGCATGAGCCGCGCGTGTAGGAAGGCTGGCTGCGCGTTAATCGGAGGCGAAACCGCGGAGATGCCGGGATTTTACCCGGCTGGTGAATATGATGTGGCGGGCTTTATCGTGGGCGTCGTGGAGCGCAAGAATATGCTCAACGGAAAAGCTGTGAAGCCTGGCGACGCTTTAATTGCGTTGCCGTCGTCGGGCCTGCACACCAATGGATATTCTCTGGCGCGCAAATTGGCATTCGAAGTCGCGAGACTCAGGCCGGACACTTACGTTGCCGAGGTGGGGAACAAGATTGGCGCGGAATTGCTGAAGCCGCATCTGTGCTACGCGTCGGCGCTAAAAAATATCGTTGCGCGTGGAGGTGTATCGGCACTCGCGCATATTACCGGCGGCGGTATTCCTGGAAATCTTCCGCGTGTGTTGCCCAGTGGCGTTAAGGCGCAGATCGATCTGGCGTCCTGGCCGGTGCCTCCGATTTTTAAGTATCTGGCTAAGGTTGGAAGAATCGACGGCGACGAGCTTCTGCATTCCCTCAATATGGGCGTGGGCATGATTCTGGTGGTGCCGCCTGCGCAAGTGAAATTTGTGGAAAGTGATCTAAAAAAGCGCCGAGAGAAGTTTTTCCGCATCGGCCGTATCGAACGCAGCGATTCCGGCAAAGCTCGCGTGGCCTATTCCGGCGCACTTGGATTGTAAGGCACAGTTATTCTTCCCATTTGTTTCCGGTGCAAGGCATCTCGAGCGCATTTTACCGACGTGGATGATTGTGCTAACGTTTTCCGTTCATGAAAAAACGCATAGGCGTGTTGCTGAGTGGACGCGGCTCGAATTTTGAAGCTCTTGCGGAGAGCGTGGCCGCGGGCCGAATTCCCGATACGCACATCGCGATTGTTATCGCCAATCGCGAAGGCACGCAGGGAATTGAGCGCGCCAGCGCGCGGGGGATTGCAACCAGGGTCATCCCCTCGCGCGGGCTGGAGCGTGAAGCCTACGACCGCCAGATCGTTTCCGTTTTGCGCGAACACCAGGTTGAGTTGGTCTGCCTGGCCGGTTATATGCGCTTATTGTCGCCCTACTTCATCCAATGTTTTCCGCAGCGCATCTTGAATATTCATCCCTCACTACTGCCTTCTTTTCCCGGGTTGGAATCTCAGCGGCAGGCGCTCGAATATGGCGTGAAATTTGCCGGGTGCACGGTGCATTTTGTCGACGAAAACCTCGATGCCGGGCCAATTGTTCTTCAGTCCGTCGTACCGGTGCTGGATACCGATACTCCGGAGTCGCTATCTGAAAAGATTTTGCGCGAAGAACATCGCATATATTCCGAGGCGGTAAAAATTGTTCTGGATGGGCGTTTCAAAATTGAAGGCCGGCGCGTGATTCAATTGGCTAGCCAGCCTGCTCACCGGTGAGCTGCCACAACAATCGATGACCACCACACCATTCAAGCCTGTTGCTGAACAGCTCGCTTATCTAAAGAAGGGCAGCGCGGAAATTATTCGCGAAGCGGAACTCCAGACCAAGCTTGAAAAATCCGCTAAAACCGGCGAGCCCTTGCGCGTGAAGCTGGGCGTCGATCCTACCGCGCCGGACATTCATCTAGGCCACACCGTTGTGATTCGAAAATTGAAGCATTTTCAGGAAATGGGCCACACCGCGGTTTTTCTGATCGGCGATTTCACTGCCATGGTCGGTGATCCTACCGGGCAGTCCGAAACGCGCCCTCCGCTCACTCGCGAGCAAGTGAATGCCAACGCGGAAACGTATTTGGAGCAGGTGTTCAAGATTCTGGATCGCCACAAAACCGAAATTCGCTATAACAGCGAATGGCTCGATAAATTGTCCAGCTACGATATCGTGCGCCTGTGCGCAAAATATCGCGTCGCTCGCATGCTGGAGCGCGAGGATTTTCACACCCGGCTTGCAAATCAGCAACCCATCTCCATGCACGAGTTGCTTTACCCGCTGCTGGTTGCCTACGACTCCGTGGTGCTTGAATCTGACGTGGAGCTTGGCGCTACGGAGCAAAAATTCAATCTGCTGATGGGCCGCGAAATTCAGCGCGAGTACGGTCAGGAGTCGCAAGTGGCCTTCACCATGCCGATCCTGGTGGGGCTGGACGGCTCGCGCAAAATGTCCAAGAGTCTTGGCAATTATGTGGGCATCACCGAAACGCCGGACCAAATATTCGGCAAGATGATGTCCATTCCGGATGAGTTGATGTGGTCTTATTACGAGCTGGTGACCGATCGCACGCGCGAAGAAATTGCCAAGCTCAAGGGCGACGTCGCGAGTGGAAGTACGCACCCCATGGATGTGAAGATGCTATTGGCGCAAGAAGTGGTGAGTGGTTTTCACGGGCAGGCCGCTGCGCGCAAAGCGTCCGAAATGTTTCAGCGCGTTTTTCGCGATCGTCAGGCGCCCGAGGAGGCACCGGTTAAGAATGTAGCAGCTGGCGCGTCGCAAATGATCAAGGCTTTGTTGACTACGCTAGGCCTGGCAACCTCGGTGAGCGAAGCGGAGCGGCTGGTGAAACAAGGCGCCGTGGAAATCGACGGACAACGAATCGATGATCCGCGCAAAGAAGTGCACCTGAGTAAAGGCAGGAATTTTCTGCTGCGCGCCGGGAAGAAAAAATTTGTGCGTGTCGTGGTTGCCTAACGCCACCGTCACAAACTTGCAACTAAGCGAGAATCTCGCCCACCATTTCGGCCACTTGGCGAGCCACGGAAGGTGCAGCGGTCAGGCCGGGCGACTCCATGCCTACAAGGTGAATCATCTGCTGCACCCGGGCATCGCGTTCGATCACGAAGTCGGCCATGCCGTGTTGGCCAGGGGGCACGAGCTTGGGCCGCAAGCCGGAGTAGGCGAGCTGCAAGTCCCGGTCGGTAATTTCAGGCACTATTATTCTGGCCCCCTCGGCAAAATCAGCGACGGTCAAGCGATCTCGCTCGTAATCATCTTTATCTTTCACGTATCGCGCGGTCGGCCCGATCAATACGGTGTCCCATATTGTTTTTGTGAAATGCATTCCGAGACTGAGTCCATCGGCATGGGGCAGTGGATATACCAGCCCATTAATCAAGGATCGCCGCGGGCCGCGCACCTCGCAGTACTCCCCGCGCACCGGATAGATTTTCCACGAATTGTTACCGACTAATGCGGCGACATCATCGGCATACAATCCGGCAGCGTTTATAACACAGCGCGCTTCAATCATTTCCTGCGACGGGATTTCATCTTGCACCGCGAGCGCACCTGCATCCTCGCCCGCAGCCGGTCTTCGTGAAGCTTTTGTCTGCGTACTTAAATCTTCGCCGACGCGAATCCCGACCCGCACCGCCTTCGCGGTTGGTTCCAGAGACACCACTTGCGCGCGAGTGACAATGTTCGCGCCTAGCTCCACCGCAACACGCGCGTAGGTACGCACCAATTCTTCCGCCGAAACAATCCCCGCACTGGGAACATCCAATGCCATAACTCCGGCAATGTGTGGTTCGCGCTCACGAATTTCCGCCGGGCCAATCAATCGCAAGCCTTCGACGCCGTTTTCCTGGCCTCGCTTGTACAGCGCTTCTAATGCAGCTTCTTCGCGTCCTTCGGCGGCTACCACCAGCTTGCCAGTGCGCCGGTGTGGAACACTGTGCTCTTCACAGAAAGCAAATGTAAGTGGATTGCCTTGCAGGCAATGACGTGCCTTGAGCGAGCCGGGCGAATAATAAATTCCCGAGTGGATTACACCGCTGTTGCGCGTGCTGGTGGCCATACCCACGCGGGGAAAGCGCTCCACGACAAACACATCCTGCCATTGTTTGGAAAGCTCGGCGGCTATGGCGCATCCGACTATTCCACCGCCGATAATTAAAATATTTACTTCGTCCATGAGGTTGAATTTCGCCAGTTTAGGTCGTAAGAATAATTCTATGCTTAGGAAGGTTCGCCGGGAGGAACCTCGTCGAGAAAAGGTACCGTCTCCACCAAGCGTGCCTGTGTTCCATCATGCACCGCGTAGGTGGCGTGTCTATCTTTGTCGTACCCAGAGCGCCATAGCGAAACGGCGCCGTGCATGCCGTCTTTGTTTATGGCATAGAAAAATATGTGAAAGGTGGCGAGCTTTTTCTTGTCTTTTTTGTAGTTGTGCGCCACCCGGCTCATGGCTTCGAGGCAAGCTTCCGAGGGTGATTTGCCGCGGCGCATCATTTCCACGATAGTGTGTCCGCCAGAAATTTTGATGTTCTCCTCGCCTTTCCCCGTCGAGCCCGCGGCACCCACTTCATTGTCCACGAAACATCCTGCTCCAATGATCGGTGAATCCCCTACGCGGCCCGGAATTTTCCATGCTAGTCCCGAGGTGGTGGTGGTCGCGGAAATGTCTCCTTTGGCATCCACCGCCATGCAAGGAATGGTGCCCGTGGGAGGATGCGCAATCACGTTTTGAATATGAGGCAGCCAGGCGCGTTTTTCAGGCGTATCGAAAATCGCGGCGATGTGCTGGTTGTATCCGTCTATCGAGGATTTCTGCACGTATTCGGGGCTGTCGATTCCCGGTCGCCAGTTGAACGACGTGGAAGCTTTCCACGCCAGCCACGCGAGCCGGGATCGTTCGGTGAGGAGATTCAAATCTTCGAAGCCCTCATCGATCGCGAATCGGTGTGCTCCTTCGCCGACAATCATTACGTGATTGGTGCGCTCCATCACCGTTTTTGCCAGGCGCGAGACATTTTTGATGCGGCCCACGCTGGCCACTGAGCCTGCGCGTCCCGTGGGGCCGTGCATACAACTGGCGTCCAACTCAACTTCGCCCTCCTCGTTGGGAAGGCCGCCGTAGCCCACGGAATCATCGTTGGGATCGTCTTCCACCACGGTGACAGCAGCCACGACGGCATCCAAGGTGTCGCCGCCTTTTTTGAGAACCTCCATTCCTCGATCAAGAGCGTGGAGGCCGTTCGCGCTGGAAATAATCAGCGGGCGCTTGCCTTGAGCGGCGTTTTCGGCATGCGGCGGCAACGGAGTGTTCGCGTTTCCTGGGTCCATGTCACGGCCAAAAAGTTTACTGGCGCTGGCTGCGGCACTGCCCGCCAGTGAGGCGAGGAAGAATTTCCGCCTTGACCATAGGTCCATGGAGGTCTCCGTTTTGTTCGCTTGTTCAGTTTGGTATGGAGCAAAATCGTACGGGCATAGTATGTGGCAGCAGTGCAGCTACGTGAATTAATACTTTTAGTTCGCGAAGCAGAATTATTCGGAGCCGCCGAGCGGCAAAAAATATTGTGTGCCTTTGACAGGGTCCTGAAGCCGGCGCAGCAGTTGCTGCAAATCTTCAGAGCGCTCCACGAAATCGATCTCCGAAGTATTGATTACCAGCAGATCGGACGCGGCGTAGTGAAAGAAAAAATGTTCGTAGGCGCGCGCCACCTCTTCGATATATTCGGGCGAGATTTCGCTTTCGTCGCGAGAAGCCTTTTTCTCGATGCGTGCCCGCAGAACTTCCGGTTTGGCTTGCAGATAGATAACCAGATCCGGGGCGGGAATGCCTGCGGTAAGCACTTCGTAGTAGCGGTCGTAAAGTTTTAGTTCCTCGTCATCGAGATTCAGGTTCGCGAAAATGCGATCCTTCTCCAATAGAAAATCCGAAAGAACCGGAGCCGGAGTGCCCGCCGCCAGCGCTTCGCGAATACGTTTCTGGCGTTCCATCAGGAAATACATCTGGGTACGAAAAGCGGAGCCAGGCTTTTCTTTGTAAAAATCAGAGAGAAAGGGATTGTCGTCGCAATCGTAGACGCGGCGGGCATGCAGTTTTTCCGCCAGAATCTTTGCCAGCGTTGTTTTCCCGACACGCAAAGGCCCTTCGACGACGATAAAACGCGGCGACTTCGGAACGGGGTTTAATTCCCCCTTGGAAGACGACTCGTGGACGTTCGAGGTGTCAGCGGACCATCCAACTGGTGTATTGGAATGCAAAGGCACGGTGTTCGAATCGTTGGCAGACATAGCTCTCTGATGGATTAGCCGTCGTGGAGCCCGTTCGTGCCGAAAGTCGCGAGCGCATTATACCGCAGCCGTGAGATCGCGACGCTCGGATTTGTACGCCTCGGCGATTCGAACGCGAAGAAAGCGCTTCTAGAGAAACGAAGTAATATGCGAAGCAAAACCGCGTAAAAAAACAACTCCGCGCAGGAAGGTCTGCGGGGGGCCGGTTACTACACCTCTGAGGGGAGACTGTTGCGCGTTGCAGAAGCGGCGCAGGTTAAATTTAGTGGACCACGCCGATATTGTGAGTGCCCGCCTCGAACGACACGCTGGCCATTGCGCTTTGTGGCACCCACCACAACTTGCGCACCCAAGGACGCTCGCTCATCATCGCGCGCTTGCCAATGACATCCATCAACAGCGGGGTGACTTGTGTGGCCAGATAAATTGTCCAGGAGTGCGCAAACGGACGCATCAACGGATCGGCCTCGCGTCCGTAATTGCCAGACAAGGCGCGGCGGGTGGACCAGGCGTCGAGAGCTGCTCCAGTATGTGTAGCGATCATGAGGCTGTACCACGCTATCGTTTCGTTGCGACTGATGTGGCCGTGACGGATGGCTGGCTTTACGGGTTGGAACGCGAAAGGGCGTGGTTCCAGAACCGCAGGATCAGCGAGTGTTGAATCAGCGTCGATGTTAACTTTTGGCTGGGGCATGGAAGGACCTGTCGCTTCCGAAGGGGTGACTGGAGTTGGCGCACTTACGTCTTTCGGGGTCGCCATAGGTGAAGTTGTGTTCGGAACTTCATCGACGATTGCGGTGGCATTTGAAACCGGAAGGACGACATTCCCAAGAAACGGAATAGGGCTCAATAAGAGGAGGGCTGCGAAGATCACGTGATACCACCTCGGACGCGGAGCTGAAACGTAGTTCCAGCAACTGAATCGAGTGTGCCCGTTGGGACAGCTGCGGCGCACTGGCCTAAGGGGTACATTCTCTGTAGTACCTGGCCGTGAGTTTAAAGTTTTCCTGGAGCTGCTTCTGCGGTACTAACGGAGTACCAGGGTGAATTGGGGAAGGAATTCACGGACTTACAGCGCGACTACAAGATGCATTGTTTCTATAATTTACGGCAAACTGTCACGCCGTCGCGCAACGGAATCAAAACACTGAACAAGTCCTTTGACTCAAACATCAAGCGGTTCAATTCCTGCACGCCTCGGGTATCGGCGTCTCCCGCTTCGGCGCTTCGCGCAGCTTTTCCCGACCACAACGTGTTGTCGGTAATAAACAGTCCGCCACGACGGAGTCTCGGCAACGCCTGCTTGGCCGCATCGGGATACTCGCGCTTATTAATATCGTTGAAAATTAACTCAAACTCGCCTGGTGTCTTTTTTAGCAGGGTCAACGCGTCGCCAGTTTCCACGCGAATTTGTTGCGCGACGCCGGCGCGTTCGAAATACGCTTTGGCGCGCTTAGCATTTTCCGGGTCGCCATCGGTATAAGTAACTTCTGCCTGAGGACCGGCCGCCCGCGCCAGCCATATCGTCGAATAACCGATGGCCGACCCCAGTTCGAAGATTCGTTTTGCTCCGGAGATCTGCACCAGCAACGCCAGCATCCGGGCGACCGCCGGCCCGATAATAGGAATTTTGTGCTGTGCGGCGTATTCCTCCATATCGTTGAGAACCTCATCGCGCCTGGGCAGCAATTCGTAAAGATAATCCTCGACGTCCTCGTTCATAAATCCGCTTCGTAAATTCTCTGGCAGCTTCACAGACGCTCTCCTGGCTTCAAGGCATGAATCTCCAGCCCGGCAATGTCTTTGCTCTCTGCACGCAACTGCTCAGGCGTCCCGGTGAGAGCCGGAAAAGTTCCGTAATGCATCGGGATTACGTGTTTCACTCCCAACAAACGGATGGCATGAGCCGCCTCGCGGGGACCCATCGTAAAGTTATCTCCAATCGGCAGGCACACAATATCCGGTTTGTACAGTTCGGCAATCAGCTTCATATCGCCGAACACCGTTGTGTCTCCAGCATGAAATAAAGTCAGTCCACCTGGCATCCTCACGATGAAAGATGCCGGCTCTCCGCCGTAGATGAGCTTGCCCTTTTCCTCAATGGAGTTGGAATGAAACGCATGGGTCATGGTCACTTCGAAATCCCCGACGCGCAGGGTCCCGCCTTTGCCCATAGGCTTGACCTGCTTACTGAAACCCTGCTCGCCAATCCAATGTGCGGTTTCAAAAATTGCCACGATAGTGGGCTGGTGTTCTTTGGCCAGCGTCAGTAAATCTCCAAAATGATCGCTATGGGCATGGGTTAAAAATATGGCGTCGAGCTTTTTCATTTTCTTTAATTCGGGAGGACATTTCGGGTTGGTGGTTACCCAGGAATCCAGCAGCGCCACTTCACCGCTCTGGGTCGTTAGAGAAAACGTACTATGTCCAAAAAAAGTGATCTTGTTGCCTTGCATATCCAACATGTCTTTTCTCCGGACGCGAATTTAAGGTGCTGACGTTTATTCAGAGCAAAACAAATGGAGTGTACCTGTCGCGCTCTACGGCGTTCACCGCGAGGTAGCGCTGCTGCCGTCACCAGAACTGAGCACCATGCGGATAGCCGCCTCATAGGTGTCGCGATTATTTTCGCCCAGCAAATGTCCTATCTGGCGCCCATCCTTGGCATAAAAAACTGAAGCCGGGATCGCGCCGCTCCAGCCCGGCATTACCGCCCGCGTAAAATCCGACTCGCCGCCCTTCTTCTTTCGGTAATTAGGAAACACAGGTTTATATCGGGCCATGAATCGCCGCATCAGGATCAAGTCGCCATCGTCATCAAGGTTCACGCCGACCACGTGCAACCCTTTCGGCGCATATTCTTTAGCCAGTTCATTCAGCATTGGGTACTCATCCCGGCAGGGCTCGCACCAGGTGGCCCAAAAAGTCACCAGTAGCGGTTTCCCGCGATAGTGCTCCACCAACTCTTGATAGCCCTGCGCGTCGATCATTTTCAGATCTTGCGCCGCTTGTTGTTTCGACGACTGCGGTCCGGCCACAGCAATCGCTAGAGCCACGCCACAAAAGCAGAGTAACAACGCCACGCCTGCAATTCCTCTTCTGATGCTCATTTCATTAATCCGTTCGTCAGTAGCCGAAGCGAAAGTTGAGAATCTGAATCACGTTAACGTACAATGAGTATGCGTCTTCGCCGAAGCGTCGTCACAGTTACATATTCCTATTAGTTAGACGCCCGCGCTGCTCGCCCGTGTTTTGCTTCAAAGGAGATTTTGAATGGCTTACGTAATCGCCGAACCCTGCACCGGCACCAAGGATACCGCGTGCGTGGACGTTTGCCCGGTGGATTGCATTCACCCGCGCAAAGATGAACCCGGCTTCGAAGGTGTCCCGCAACTTTATATCAACCCTGTGGAATGCATCGATTGTGGCGCCTGCGTCCCGGTTTGCCCGGTGACCGCTATTTTTGCTCTCGAGGACCTGCCGGAAAAGTGGCAGAGCTACACTCCCGTTAACTCCGAATTTTTCGCTGCCAAATAGCAGGGCCAACGTTATCAGAAAATTTCCGGGCACGCTCATCGCGTGCCTTTTTTTATTCTTTCGCCTTTAAATCGCGACAAGCAGATTCTGCGCAAATGGCCATTCCGCGTCGATCCACTGGCCTTCGCATCGGAAACCCGTGTCCGTCGCCATTTCCAACACCTCTTCCGCCTTGTATTTGTGCGAGCTCTCCGTCCAGATGGTTTCGCCTTGATTGAGGATCACGCGCAAACCCGCAGCTGGTATCTCCACGGCTTGCTTGCGCAAGGAACAGAGATGCATCTCGACGCGACGTTCCTCGGTGTTCCAGCGCGCTTCATGGCGGAAGGAGCCAAGATCGAAATTCGCCCCCAGCTCTCGATTGATGCGCCCCAGACTATTTAGATTGAAGGCGGCAGTCACTCCGGCCGGATCGTCATACGCAAGAATCTGCACCTTGATATCTTTTTCGAGATCGGTGCCTAGCAACAACGCATCGCCCGGAAGCAAAATTGCTCGCATATCGCGCAAAAAGTTGCGCCCGGCATCGCGGTCAAAGTTTCCGATGGTGCTGCCCAAAAAGAGCACCAACAGGTGGTCTGTTTCCTTGCGACGGTCCGCCACCGCGCGAAGCCCTTCCAGATATGGGCGTTCGTATCCAACAACGCTTACCAGATCGATCTGTCCCATTTCTTTTTCACACGCAGCCAACGCCGACGGTGAAATCTCGATTGGGTAGTAATAAGTTTTCTGGCGCTGCGACAGCGCTTCCAGAATCCAGCGGGTTTTCTTCCCCGTGCCACTTCCCAACTCCGCCACCTGTAGCGGCGAGGGCAATCGATTTACGATTTCGCGCGCATGATTTTGCAGCAGTCGCGCATCCGCACGGGTCAAACCGTATTCCGGCAGCACGCAAATGGTCTCAAAGAGCGCCGAGCCCACTTCGTCGTACAAATACTTCGACGGCAGCTCACGCTGTCCGCTCTTTGTTAATCCCGCGCGAACTTCCGCGGCGAATTCCGCTACGTGACGAGTTGATAGGGTCTGAGTCGACATAAAGGACGCGTTCCTTCTGGCTTAGTCTTCCACGCAACGGAATGTCGCATATACGTACGGGTAGTGCCGCTGAAACCAGTTTCGAAATGACGGGCGCAACATGCACGCCGCAGTTCGCGGCGAGCCGCCCTTCATCACGTAATGCTTGCCGTCGAAAAAATTCGCCGAATATCCAGGGTAGAAAGACATGGCCTTGAAGCCCGGGAACGGTGCGAACTCCGTGCGCGTCCATTCCCATCCATTGCCGACCAAGTCCTGCACGTCAAATGCGCTGGCGCCCGCCGGATGCGTGCCCACCGGCGACGGCTCCCAGGAATGAAAATCAAAATTGCCGTGTCGCGTCGTGGGCGCCTCATTGCCCCAGGGATAGAGTCTTTTCGTTCCCGGTGTTTTGGGACTTCCATATGCCGCACGATGAAACTGCGTCTCGGTCGGCAATTTTCTTCCCAGCCAATTGGCGTAAGCAGTAGCTTCCGCGTGGCTCAAGTAAACCGGCCAGTCCCGCGGCAAGCGCACTTCCCCAAACATCCCGCGATATAGCCACAAATTTCCGTCACGTCTCCAAAACGCCGGATGCTCCACGTTGTTGGCAGTTTTCCAATTCCAGGTTTCGTCGTCCCACAGGGCGCGGTTCTTATAGCCGCCTGCCTGAATGAATCGCAGGTAATCGCCGTTAGTTACGTTGCACTTCTCGATGGCAAACGCCGGAACGTCCACGTCGTGGGCTTCCATTTCGTTGTCCCATCCGAATTCGTCGCCGGTTTCCTTTACCAGACCCAAGGTCGCCTGGCCTGCGGGGATTTCAGTGAAGTCGGGCTTAACGCGCGCCTTTGCCGGCTTTCTTGTAATTCGGTCGCCAATTTTTTTCTCGCTGGGTAAGCGGTGCAGCATATACGCCAGCGTTTCGGCGTGCATCAAGCGGTGCTCGACGGCTACTTCAAGCATACTTTTCAGTTGCGGGTGCCCTTTATCCGGATTGCTCAAGGCCTCGCTTATCGCTTCATCTAACCTGCCGCGTACGGCTCCCACGTAGGAGGTAATTTCATCGCGCTGCGGCCAGTCCGACGGCGTATCGGAAGGCAACCCTCCGCCGACCGGGTCTATGCCGAAAGAAAACAATTGATCGAAGGTGCGCTGGAATGGTCTTAAGCCAAATGCTCTTTCGGCCAGGAGGTTCCAGTCAAAAGCTTCCAGATGTCCGACATAAAAAATAATGCGGTGCCGCTCCGAGATGGGGCGATCGTACATTGACTCATTTCGCACAATCGCAAACAACTGATCTGTTCGTGCTCGAGCGTCATTTAATCGCACTGAGAGATCATGACGTAGGCGAGCTGCGCTGGTTATTGTGCCCATGATTGTTCCCTGTTATTGATCGAACCGGTCATTTAGACGAGCTCTGAAGTCCTAAGGTGATCCAGATTCAGTTGCGGTGCGGGGAGTTAGATGCTCTATGATAGGCCCCCGGTGCGGCCGGTCAATAGGCCCCCGGGAAACGAGGCTCCTATTACCGCTGCAACGGGTGACCCTATCATCGAGTTTCGGGAGGTGACATACAGCGTAAAGGGTAGGCGCGCACCGCTGATCTCGCAGCTTTCCATGTCGGTTAACTTTCGGGAAACATTGGTCTTACTCGGCCGAAGCGGCAGCGGGAAAACGACCCTTCTAAGACTTATTAATAGAATGTTGGTGCCTACCTTAGGTGCGGTCGTGGTGGAGGGAAAATCCACCGTGGATTGGGATGCTATTCGGCTGCGCCGGCATATTGGTTATGTCATTCAAGAGGCCGGCTTGTTTCCGCATTTCACCGTAGCAGAAAACGTTGGTTTGGTTCCCAAATTAGAAAAATGGGATCCAGCGCGTATTGCCCAGCGTACGGAAGAATTGCTACGAATCGTCGGTCTTGATCCAAAAGAGTTTGCACAACGGCGTCCCGCTCAACTCTCCGGCGGACAGCGGCAACGCGTGGGGGTTGCTCGCGGCCTCGGTGCCGACCCGCCCATCCTGCTTATGGACGAGCCTTTTGGCGCCCTCGATCCTGTGACGCGATCCGAGTTGCAGCGCGAATTCTCTGAGCTGTCCCGTCGTCTGGGCAAAACCATTGTCTTCGTCACTCACGATCTGCGTGAAGCTCTCATGCTGGCGTCGCGAATTGTGCTACTGCAAAACGGTCGAATTGTGGCCAGCGGCACACCCCAGAAATTTCTGAGCATCGATCATCCGGAGGTGAGAGCGTTCAGCGCCACGCTCCACACGGTTCCGGGAGTGCCGGCATGACGCCCTGGACGTTTTTTGTCACGCACCGCTCGGAAATTTGGAGCGCCACGATTGATCACATCGCGCTCGTCCTGGTGGCTATGACGATAGCCATCGTGATTGCCGTGCCGCTGGGCATGTTCATCGTGCAGCGTCCCGCACTGCGCACTTTTTCTCTCGGGGTCGCCAGTGTTTTGCAGACCATCCCGAGCTTGGCGCTGTTTGGATTCTTGATTCCTATGCCATTTATTGGCGGCATCGGCCCCCGCACGGCGATTGTCGCGCTGGTGCTTTACGCATTGCTGCCCATTCTTCGCAACACCTACGTGGGACTCACCAGCATCGATCCGGCCGTGCTGGAAGCCGCGGAAGCGATGGGCATGACCAACACGCAAATTTTGACTCGCGTGCGCTTGCCGCTGGCTTTGGGAATTATTTTGGCGGGCATCCGCACCGCCACAGTAATCACCATCGGAGTAGCCACCATCGCCGCCGCCATCGGCGCAGGCGGTTTAGGCACGTTCATCTTTCGCGGAGTCGCCATGGTTAGCGACGCGGTGATTCTCGCAGGCGCCATCCCTGCGGCTCTGTTGGCGATCCTCGCCGACCTGTTCCTGGCATTAGTCGAGCACCGCCTGCGGGTCCAATAATATTTACCTACACTGGTAGATCAGAATACTTCCTCCTTTCTCTTTATTAGCGCACATGAGAAATTAGTGCGCTAATGCGCCGACTCTTTCCGTTGCTCCTTGTCGTAGCGATCCTCACTTCCTGTCGCACGCCAAAACCTCAAATCGTGATCGGCTCAAAATTTTTTACGGAGCAAGTTGTTCTCGCTGAACTGCTGGCGCAGCACATTGAAGCGCGCACGGGCATTCGCGTGGCGCGCAAAACAAATCTTGGCGGGACTCTACTGGTCCACAAAGCGATGCAAGCAGGGCAAGTCGACCTTTACGCCGAGTACACTGGTACTGCACTCACTGCAGTGCTTAACGAAAGTCCGACCGGCGATTCCTCCGCCGTGTACCAGCGGGTAAAGCAGCTTTACGGCGAGCGATTCAATTTTGAAGTCACCGAGCCGCTGGGCTTTGAAAACACCTTCGCGATGGTTATACGCGGTGAGGATGCGCAACAGCTACATCTTCGGCGCATGTCAGACCTTGTTCCGATCGCTCCCAAGTGGCGCATCGGCGTTGGTTTTGAATTTTTGGAACGCTCCGACGGTTTTCGTGGATGGAGCGAGCGGTATGGCTTGCGTTTCGCCCAGCAACCCAGCGTGATGGATCTCGGCCTGATTTACCGCGCGTTGCAGGATCACAAAGTCGACATTGTGGCCGGCAACTCCACTGACGGAGTCATCGACTCGCTGCATCTGGTGATCCTGGAAGACGACCGCCATTACTTTCCTCCCTATGACGCGGTGCCGATTATCCGCCGAGCCACGCTCGAAAAACTTCCGGCGCTTCGGGGCGTATTGGCGGAGCTAGGCGGCAAAATCACCGGATCAGACATGCGCCACCTCAACTATCTTGTCGATGGGGAGCAACGCGACGTGGCCGCAGTGGTACGCGAATATCGCCAATCCCACAATCTGTAACTGGGGCGATATGGTCAGCGCCAATATCTCCACTCCCCCCCCTCAGGAATTTCTCATTACGGCGAAACGATGTTCATCGAGACCATTCGTACGGGTAACTCCTCCGGGAGTGTGCGCAAGTTGAATTGCTTAATGCCGTTCAGCAACTTCGGGAACATGACTGACGAAGATTTGAAATCCATCTTCGCATTTCTGCAAAGCGTAAAACCCGTAAAGCATTATGTTGATAACTCCGAACCCCCACGTTTTGCGGCCGGTGCCGACAAAATCACGGATTCGGAGACAAAAACTAGATCCCTCACAAAATCGCAGTCTCGCCTGGTCATACCCTTAAAAATTAGAGATAGAGGCACGGCGACTGGTCCACCGTAGCGACGCGAGATTAGACTTCTAGCCAATCATCGCTCCATTTGTGCGCCCGCAAACTTAACGCTACTATTTCCGAAGCGCATGGCCCGGTCAATCATCGCTTCATTATTCTTATTCTTTACCGTCACGGCGCTGTGGGCACCGCGCGCCTGGGCTCAAATTGCGGAAGGCTCTGTCTACGGTCCGCTGCCGGTTTTTGAATTCCATAGCGGCTTTTGGGTCAATCTACATCACACGCTTTATCAGGAAGCAAAATTCGGCTCTCTGCAGGACGGATCAACGGCTGCCGACAACGATAAGACCTCCAGTAAAAACCGACCCACGCTCAAAACCTCTCCCGGCGCGAAGTCCCCTTTAACACCGGCGGAGCAGCGCGCCTGGAACGAAGCCTTGAGCTATTACGCCGCAAACTATATCGACAAGGATTTGCTGTTCACCACCGAGTTGATTCTGATAAAAAATCAGCTCGGCGATTTCGACGGCTGCGATGAATTATCGGGAAGAAAAAAAGAAACCTGCAATGCCGGGCTGCCCGCAAATCTCACGCACGTATTGGAGGCCGCCGCGCTGGTCTATCGAGCGCATCAATGGCCCGGCCACGATCTGGCCAACCGGCGCTGGGTGATGCGTGTCGCACCTCTCGTGCGCGAACAAGGGCTCGGCCTCTCGCAGCGGCTGGCGGAAATTTATCAAACTAAATGGCCCAAGGACAAAATTCGTGTCGACGTGTGCGCCTACGCCAATCGCTCTGGCGCTTACACCACGCTCGATCCTCTGCGTGTCACGATTTCCAGCACCGACCCGCGCAACCAAGGCGCCGAAGCTCTGGAAGTGCTTTTTCACGAAGCTTCTCACGGCATCGCCGAGCCGGTGCAGCAAGCCATCATCCGCGAATGCCGCCAACGTGAAAAAGGCATCCCGCGTGACCTCTGGCATGCTCTGATTTTCTACACCACGGGAGAGGTCATCCGCCCGGTCATCTCTTCCACGACCACAGACAATTCCGGGAGGGTATCCACGACGAGCTACACTCCTTACGCCATTCGCGAAGGCATCTATCAGCGGGGATGGGACCGTTACCTCAAGCTGCTTACGCAATTCTGGCAACCCTACCTGGACGGCAACTCCACATTTGACGACGCCATAGCTCGCATGGTCTCCGCGCTATAAAAGGTTGCACAGCGTTTTCAAATGCCCGTTGGTTCTGACGTATCGCCGAACCTCAAAAGGCAACATCTCGAACTTTAAACCTCAGCGCCGCCGAGATACGTGGCCATAAACCAGGTGTTGTCGAACTCATCTTTAACTGCCGCGCAACGTTCCCCGTAAGACTTAGTCGCCGGGGTCTCGACCGAAGTGGCTCCAGCGCGAACGGCCGCTGCATAACCAGCGTCTGCGTCCGGCACGTAAACGTGCAAGTAGCTCGGCATAGGCTGGAACTGCCCCTCAGCTTCATCGATTTCAAAGGTGGCATGGTTGATTTTTACCGTGGCGTGAAGGATTTTGCCTTCTGGCGATTTAGTAACGCCGAGGGTCTCCGCGCGGAAGGCCGCTTCCGCAAATGGAATCATCTTCTCCGCACCACGAAGATGAAGATAGGGCTGCACGCTGCGCATGCGGTCGGCGCTAGGCTCCCAGGTCTTCGCTAGTGCGATGTACCATACGTTGCCAAATTCGTCTTTCGCGCATCCTTGCCGGTCGCCCCAAAACTGGTCGTCCACGGGGTAGATCGACGTTGCACCGGCCTGCAAAGCCCGCTCGTAGGCGGCGTCAGCATCGTCAACATACAAATGGACCGTGGTTGGCCGCGGCGGATGTTGCTCGTTCGCGTCAGCCAACTCGATCACCGAATTGCCGATGCCGATCTCCGCGTGCATCACCGCGCCGTCGGGCCGCGGCACGCGCAACCGTTCGGTGCCCTGAAAAGCAGCTTTGAGGAATTCAATAAACTTCGCGGCTCCATTCACCACGATGTACGGCGCGATGTTGTTAAAACCCGGCCGCACAAATGACGGGAGCGACGCTGAATTTTCTGAAGATTTCGCGGTTCCCTCGTTCATACGTTTTCTCCTTTCAGAATCGGCTTGAATGTTTAAATCCAAGCGAGTAGGTGCTATCAAGTTTCAAATTGCTGAAGGTGGCCTCGAATCCGGGCCCCTCCGGTGCGGCACACATGATTCCGACGCGTACCTTTACTCCAGGCACAAAATACCCTTGACGTACGGAGGTGAATTTCTGCCCATTGAGCGAACATAGCGTCTCGATCGAATCTTTTTTACGCACTGCTCGCCACCAGAGGTCAGCCGTGTCGGAGAGGTCCGGCATCGTAGACCAATCCGAGAAGTCGCGAGTAAAGACTATGCTCGCGTGGCGCCGTCCGTCGAAAAATTCCGTACCGCACTTCATCCAATTTTGAGCGTCGAGACGCACCATGAGGCCCGCCTGGTCATATAACGCAGCAAATTGGCCATTGACCCGGGCCTCAAACGTAAAATCTCCCGTGGCCTCGAAATGGAAGAAATGCCCATTGTCGGTGATATACCCGTAAAAAGTTTCCCGCCAAAAGTCCGTCTTTGAGCGGCTATGCACGACCATCTTTTCGCCCCATATCTTGTACGATGCGGGTTCGTTCATCCACGTCATCCGCGAAAGGAGATCTGTGTTTCGCGCGTCAGTGTCAGGAGTTGCTTCAGACGTCGCCGCTCCGGTCATCAACGGGCCCGCAACAGCCAAAGACCGACGAACAAAGGTACGCCGATCACAGCGCATAATAAACGCCCTTCTAACCTTCCTGGTCACAGCATTCTGATAAAAGGCCAGGCGAAAGTCCCCTCGGCTATTATCTTATGCCGTCAGGCGGCATTTGCCATTGGGGAACAAAAAAGTCTCCGAGTAGATCGGCTTCAACATTTTCAGGAGAGTCGGCAGAGCTAGCTGCAAAGGCGGCCGCTTGTTTTTTATCGCCCGCACGAGTGTAGGCTTTGCTCAGGAGTCGCCTGGCTTGATCGTTGTTCGGACTTAGTCGGAGCGCTTCCTGAAGCTCGCTGATTGCCTGGTCGAGGCGGCCTGCACTCATTTCCGTTTTGCCCAAGCTCAGATGGGCTTCCGCGTTATTTGGATCCAGTTTCAGCGCATCTTGAAAAACGGTGATGGCTTGCTCTGGTTTTCCGGCGCGTTCGAACGCCAGGCCGCGAAAATAGCTGATCAGGAAATTCGGTCCCAATTTTTGCTGTGCGATAGCAAGCTCGGCCGCCGCTTCCTCGGCGCGGCCTGTTCTCAATAGCACCTGTGCCAATCCAAGGTACCCCATAGGCAGTGGATCGCCGGCGGATACCAGGTCGCGAAAAACTTTTTCTGCCTCAGCGTAATGTCCGGCAGCAAGATGGGCTGCTCCCAACCGCAAATGTAAAGCGTAAGACATTGGATTAGCGACGAGCGCCTCTTGAACCGCGGAAATCGCCTCCGCGTAGCGGCTCAACTCCATTAATTCGCGTGTCAGGTTTAGCCAAAGCTCTTCATTGCCGGGAGCAAGCGTTGCCGCGTGACGAAAAGCGTCGAGCGACCGTTCCATCTGCTTCAAGTCAGCAGCAGCAATGCCCACTATAGTCCAGGCTTCGGCAGATTCATGTGCTTTCGCATCGCCGCGCGTCAGGGACTGATAAGCATCAGCCTGAGCGATGGCCTGGTCGTAATTTCCGGCAAGCAGATAAGCCAGTGCCAAATCGAATTGTCTCCAGGCATTTTTAGGAGCTGGTGGTTTTTTACTCAATCGCCGCCCGATGATTCCGATCGCAGCGTCATTTTCTCGCAGAGTTAGCAGCAGAGATGCCACAAGAATGGATTGCCGGCCATCTAAAGGGGCGGGGGCAAGCTGCTCGAGAAGTTTGCGAGCTTGGTCTTTGTTGCCTACGGCAATCTGTGCGGTCGCCAATTGAATCGAGAAACTCGTATCGGCCGGCAGCGGCACATCGGACGATTCAATTTCCCGGATAGCCTGAGCATAACGTTGTTCATCAAGCAGAACTCGCCCGAGATAATAGTGAGCAAACGAATCGTTTGGAGAAAGTTCTACAGCACGGTCCAGGGCTTCGCGCGCGGGCTCAAGTTGGTGCTCGTTCCATTCGAGAAATCCTAGATTTCGATACGCATCTTCCATGTGCGGATCAAGGCGAACCGCCTCGCGATACTCAGACGCAGCTTCTTCGTTTTTTCCAAGGCGGGCCAACACAATTCCGAGAAAATTACGGATGCGTGCATCGTCCGGATGATCGCGCTTCGCTTCCGCGAGTTCCGCGAGAGCGTCCTCCATGCGATTTTCTTTAAGCGCCGCAAGGCCCCTTTGAAAGGGCTCCTGCTGGGTCAGTTGAGCACGTACGGGCCTGCCAAGAGAATTGGCTAACACAAAATCCGCATTACAGACAAAAATTAAACTCGCGAGCCAGCTCGAGAGGATTCGAAACACTAGGTGCAAAAGTCGATTCATTTAATTTCCGGTAGGCGCATTTACGGATCTTGAGTTGAATTTGTTATCGCCGCCAGCCGTTGTGTTTGCTTTTCCAACTTGCTGTGCGATTCGCGATTCAGCGAGGTCGACAATGCGAATTCACGGCTGGCATCCTCTTTCTGTCCCAATGCCTGGTAGGCTCTGGCGAGTTTGTAGTGCACCGAGCCGTCGTGATCGGCGGTCACCGCAATTTTTAATTCTTCGACCGCTTTCCGGTAATCGCCAAGTTCGGAATACGCCGTGCCCAAATCCCGATGAATATCGGGATTTCCCGCATCCGCAGCGAGCGCGCCGTTCAGATAAGGCAAAGCTTTTTCAGGCTGATGCTCCAGTAGGTAAGAATCCCCCAGATCGGTGAGCGCTCCAGCGTGATGCGGATTGGAGGCCAGTTCGGCCTGCAGCTCCATTCGCGCTTCGGGCACTTTCAGGTCCTTCCAAAGCAGATGACCCAAGCTGTAGTGCAAGTTTGGCAAGTTCGGCTTCAACAAAACCGCCGCGCGATATTCTTCTATGGCTTTACGGTCGTCTCCTTTGGCGGCTTCGATGTCGCCCATTAGTTGATGCCAGCGATAGGAGTTCGGATCGGCCTGGTACAGTTTCAGATAAGCAGCGGTGGCCAATTTTTCGTAACAGCGTGCCCGCCAGTAAGAGGTTTCTAGCGATTTGCTCTGTGTCGCCGGCAGCCCATCCAGTGTGCGAAGAGACGCTTCATAATCGCCAGCTTGCAGTAAGGCATTCACGACTTGCAGGCGAAGTTCTACAGAAGTCCGCGGAGGCAGCCCGGCGTGCGCGCACGATGCAATCTGCGAAAATCGATCTTGCCGCAGCAGGCCATTAAGATCCGTTTCCGAACAGCTCTCGCCAGTTGATTTCTGCGCCTGCGAGCCTGCCGGAGAATCCTTGCTCTCCAATTGAGAAGGATTACCGCTTTGCGCCGACAGAAATAAAAGAGCCACGCGCGCAGCGGGAATATTCTTATTTTGCAGCTCAGTCGAAAAAGGCTCTATTTTTGCTAGTACGGCGGAGGGCAGCTGCTCGCTAGAGGAATCACCAAATGCGGTTTCGCGTAAACCGAGAATCCGTTCCACTTGCATCTCGTCAATGGCGATTGCCTGGGTCCAATCCTTCAGCGCGGCGTCAATATTCTCCTGAATTAATTCGATTTCTCCGCGACGCACCAGCGCGCGCAGACTTTGCGGATTGAGCTGTAATTCCTCCGCAAATTCCCGCCCGGCCAGGTTTACCTTTCCAGCGTGCAACAACACTTCCCCGAGCTCCACATGAAGTCCCGTCTGTTGTGGTGCAAGAGCCAGGGCATTTTGGAAATGAATTACCGCGGATGGCCACTCATTGCTCGCGGCATAGCTTTCCGCGAGGAATTGTTCCTTTCGAAAAGACTCCGGAGCGATTTTTTCCATGCGCGCTACTTCTTGTTTTCCCAACCGCTCATAAGCGTGCCCAAGCAGGTAGAGCAAATCCACGTCCTTGGGTTGCGACGACAGCGCTTGGCGCATGGTGGCCACTTCGGCATCGATGTCACCGGAGATTTCCTGCGCCGTGGCCAGCCACAACCATATTTCCGGCTGGTTCGGGGATGCTTTCAGCGCAGCTTTCAGATATTGAACGGCCTTGGGCCCTTCGCCCATTTTGCAGTAATCAACGCCCAGGAAAAAATTAGCGCCGGTAAGTGACGGCTTTAATTTCAGAGCACGGCGGAATTCGATCATGGCTTCGGGAAAACGATTCTGCAGCTGGTAAACCAAGCCGAGATTCATGTGCACTTCCGCGAATTCCGGCGCTAGAGCAATAACACTTTTGTATTCCTTCTCGGCCGTCGCGTAATCGTTCTGCCGTTGAGCTTGTTGGGCCGCCGCGAAGTGCGATTGAATCTCTACGTCCGAAGCGGGCTGTTGCGGCGCGGCTTGCGCAGCGAGGATTAAATCTGCAGCGGCAAGCGACGCGAGCACGAGTATTCCCGCGCACAGTCGAAATGCAAAGCTAGTGGGCGAAATTGATAGCTGATGCATGACAGAAGTCGGGTTCAATTCAGAGTTTGTCCATTCTACTTCCGTAACGCACTCGTAAGACGACGGTTTTTTCTTTGAATGGATAGAAGCACTCCTACGGCGAAAAGGGTGGGATCTTGCGTCAGAGAAAGCTACTGAATGCGGCGTACCGCAACGAGGGTTGTGGAATTTGGCGCTCCGGATACCGTGCGGGACCTGATTAAGGCTTCGAACCAGATATTTTGCGTAGCTCCCTGTGCAGCTGAAATTCCCAAGGCACTCATAAGCTGGCGCCGATTTTCTTCGTCGGCAAGAAAACGACCGGCCGCTTCTGTGCCTTCTTGCTGAAGTCCTTGCAGGGCCAAAACGCTGCCGTCGTGGGTAGCATTGGGAAGTAACGAAATCGTCGCGTAGTCCTCGCCTTGCGTTCCGGTCCAGCGCAGACCCTGGTATTCCGGCTGTTCCCCAGGCAAAGGATTTTTATTGAGGAACACTTTGACACTTTTACCGACGACGGATTCGCTCTCGCGAAAATTCAACTTGTCTTGCAGCAACGCTACCCACGGATTGGAAGCTGGGCTTCCAATAAAGATGTAGTTGTTGTGATCGAGATCGCGCATGCGCAGATCTCGCGGATAACGCACGGAGACCTGCGATTGCAATGGTCCAGCCATCTTGTAGAGCGAAACAACATCGGCGACGTCCGCGAAGGAGGTCAACGTGGAATTAGAAATGTAATCGCTCAGCCGCGAATCGGCTGGCCCCTCTTTGCCGGCACTCGCGTTGCGTTGAAAATCGCGGCGAAGATATTGATCAAGAGAGCCCGACTGGCTCGCCAGAATGCGAGACATTCCATAATTACTGTCGGCCACCACGATGATGGTCTGATGCCGTGCGTCGAACAGTTGGGAAAATGGCCACGGCTCAGCAGCGGCAGCCACCGCCGTGCTTGCCAATCCGCCGCTCACCGCGGTCCGATATGCCAGGACGGCGCACAAAACTGCCAGCGCAGCGCAAATCGCCCACGGCACCATCGCTCGCCCTCGCCAAGACGCCGCTGCAATACCCTTCGCGGGCAGCTCGACCGGGGGTGGAGATGGGATTTTAGGAACTCGCCTGAAAGCTGGCGCGTAAGCGCCCTTGGGTATCTCAAGTATCAGCGATTCGTTGCGGCCATCTTCGTTGAAATACTCGTGCAGCTTAAGCCGCAGCTGCCGGGCGTGCACTCGCACGGAACTATCTTCCAAAGGACTGTAATCGGACGGTTTATGGAACAGAGCGTTGCCAATGTGCTGCTCGGTTAGTTCGTGGGCATGGCCGCGAATGGTCTGCTCCGTGACATACTGCAGCAAATCACGCAAGCGCGTGCCTTTTTGAAAAGGCGGG
>DASYJM010000105.1:0-2647 GCA_035996445.1 Candidatus Acidiferrum sp.
CTTCGGAAAGACCGGCGGTGGCATCGAGAACTCCCTGTTTGGTGCTTTCCAAATACTTAAGGGCGCGCTCTTTGTCTGCTACTGTTTGTGCCTGGGCAGTGATCGCAACATACATCACGATGGCTGCGACTGAAAGAAGACGTTTCATGCGTTCTCCTCGAACGTAGACGCAGTTTGCGTCTCACGTTTTCTATAAATATATTTTGGGGCGGAAGTGCGACAGATAGCCTACGGCCCGACCCCGGCGAATGCAAGTCGAATGAAACTACCAAGGACCCTAAGGCTGTCCGAATGAAAGATCTGCCTCGTACCCCGGCATGGTCTTCACGCATGCCGTAAAGCTTTTGTTTTGAGAACGCCGTTAGCGCCGGTTGGGGCGTCCGCAGCGGCCAAAGCCGGACGTTTCGAGAATATAACTCACGGTTGGAATGACGCTGCGGAAAAACTCAATTCGCGCACGAAAAGCGTTTGTGTCGGGAAGGCTTCGATGGCTGCGTGTGCCGTCGTGAAGAGCGGGCCTTGCAGGCCCGCGTTAGAAGCAAGACAGGACTCAGGCGGCGCTGAAGCCGCCGCTCTTCCACGGTAGTCAATGTTTTGGATCCGCGACCACTGAATAACCGTGCCCTGATACAAATCCCGATGGATGTCGTTCAAGACTGTTCCTTACCAGGAGTAGTGCGCCGTATAGGTAATCGTCTTTTCCCCGTCAGGTGCGATAGTCACCGGGAACTCGATGGTTTGTCCATCAGTTTTCTTATACGAATCAGACTTGGATGAGATATCCCAATTCGTCCAGCGATACAGGTGCTCGACCACGCGCACGTTGACGGGCTCTTTTTTGTGATTGCGTACCTTGATCTCGAACGATTCATCGGCGGTACGTTTGTCGTTGTCCACGTTATAGTTTGTCCGGCGGCGTTCGCCGGCCAAATCGAAAGCATTGCCCGTGTAGACGCGGATGGTTTCGTCGCGTGGGGTGTGGTCGATGACATTTTCGCCGGTGAACTCGATCTGTCCATCATCATTGCGGCGATAAAAGCGTAGACGCCCTTTGGGGAGCGGCAAGCCCAGATGGTTGGCTTCCGAGTTCACAAACTCGCGCATCACCCAAATCTTGGGATTCGATTCCGTCCCGTAGGCAGGTTCGTTGCGGATGTTTTCCCAATTCCATCCGTTATATCGATTGAGGTCAATTTTGACGCCGTCATAAATGTAGACCTGCTTGGTCGACACCCCCGTCGCATTCACAAATTCCACTTGCTTGGTTTCGCGATCGTGCAGCGTGGTGGAACGGGCCAGAGTGTACAGATGGTATTCGTCGAAAGTCCTCTCGGTTACAGCCGGGGCCGCGACGGAGACAGCTCCAGCCCTCATCGCGAAATTAGCTAGTTGGTCGTAACCTCGCCTGGACTGAATCTTATTTACATCTCCTGCCATGAGTTTGATGCGGGCATTTTCAAATGTCTTTCCGCTTTGATTGTCCATGGTGACCCAGCCCACCAGATCGACCACGTCTCCTTTGTCCGGGGCCACGATGTTGTAGTCCGCCTGCCAGGTAAGGCCGCCGGTGACGTAAGAGAATTCGCTGCGCACTGCGCCCGCCTGCTGGGAAGTCAGCAACCACTGCAGCGTGGGCTTCAGCACGCTATCGTCTGCAAGAGAAGGGAACAGCGGAGTTCCCGGCAAACCGAAACGGATTTTCCCGTCCATCTCGACAATCGGCTGTTCGGAGGCTGCAACCCGCATCTGCGCCTGATAATATTCGGATCCATAAAGATTCATGGCCATCGGACTATGCGGCACGTACCCGCTGCGAATGATTTTGCCCGGCACAGTGACATCTTTACCGTCGCGCGACACCAGAAAATCGATAGTCTTGCCTTCGTATAGCGAAAGCAGCAGAGAATCCGTCACCGGATCGGCGCGATAGTTCTGCTCCAACACCTGCACTGGATGTTTGCCTGTGGGATCGCGCAAAATCACCGAGTCGGGTTCGAGGTGCATGGTAATGTCGGTCACCTGAACGGTGTTCACTCCCGCCTTGAGATCAAGAGGAAGGTCCTGCCGCACTACAGCAAAATTCTGGTTATAGATAGTGAGAGAAGGTTGCGAAGGCTGGTCGGCGGCAACACACACGCCGCAAATAGCGATGAGAGAGACGAATTGGCGAATCATGATTCCTCCTCGTACCCAGATCTGTCTAGATATCAGAACGGCGGAATGCAAACTCCTTGCGTTACATAGGATCGCGAAACCTGAAGAAATGGATGCCCTATCCGTGATGAGTATTTCCGTCGAGCAACTGGATGGCGTGCGGCATCAGCCCGACCACGGCTTCCAGCGACTCGACCGCTCCGGCCGGACTGCCTGGCACATTCAATATCAAAGATTTCCCGCGGACTCCGCAGATTCCGCGGCTGAGCGCAGCGAACGGAGTCTTCTTGACACCCTCAGAACGCATGCGCTCGGCAACGCCTTCCAGCAAACGATCGCATACTGCGAGCGTGGCCTCCGGCGTGACATCGCGCGGAGCTATTCCGGTTCCCCCAGTTGTCACCACCAGACGGACTTCGTTCGTCAGGCGCAGCAATGACTGTTCAATGACTAACTGGTCGTCTGGAATGATCACGGTAGCAAGAATTGAGAA
>DASYJM010000106.1:0-5775 GCA_035996445.1 Candidatus Acidiferrum sp.
CCGGGCGAATAGTCATCAATTTGGTAACTAACCGGGAGAGACTGGCCCTTGCGCTGGAAGAAGACCATCAAATTTGGGACTCTTCGGTGATCAATATTTGAGTCCGGGCCTGACAACCACCATTTCCAATTGTGCGGGTAAGCAGAAAAGTTCTGAACCATATCCTCGTGAACTTGCTTCTGGAGATCAATGCCTAACGCCCGGTAGGCCCGGATGACCTCATCGGTGCACACACCTGTATGCTCGGGAACGTCTCCACCAGGATATGGGATTCGCACATAAGAGGGATCGTAGCGGACAGCATGGTGCGTTCTTTCGACCGCCGCAGCGACTAATTTGTGAAGGAAAATCTGATGCGAGTTTGCCTCGAGAACTGTTGTTTGTGGAGACGCTAAGGCGACAGCGCAGGCAAAAAACAAAGCCAACACGGCTTGTCCCCGGACTACCCAGGCTCTCATGTAGATATTTTACCAGTGTTTTACAGCCTTATCCCCACAGCATCGGCCAGGCTAAGTGTTGATAAGTCCCGTTAGCGGGCACGTCCGGACTAGTACCAGATGATCGGTTTTCGCAATTCTGATCTCTTTTTTGCCGAGTGTCTCCGCGTCGCCAATCGGGATATTATCGCTTGATCGTGAAGGTGGGCTCACGACTTGAGGCCGAAATGAAACTGCGGAGCGAGAAGCAGGCCGCACTTCCGAAAATTGAGATCGATCTGTCAAAAATCCAACAGCTTTCGCACGAGCACGACGAGGAAAACTGGGAATTCCGGTCCTGGCTAAAACAGTACGCTCCGGATGACATCGATGACCTAGTCAAAAGCTTGAGCCGGAAATACTTTACCCTCATCGATTGCACGCAGTGCGGAAATTGCTGCCGATCATTGCACGTCGAATTTAAAAAAAGTGAGCTTCACGTCATTGCACAAACGCTTGGCCACTCAATAGAAACTTTCCAGAAAAAATATATGTCAGAAGGCAACGTGAATCCACCTTGCCCGATGCTTAACGGAAAGCTGTGTTCCATTTACGAGAATAGGCCAGACGTTTGCAGGTCGTTTCCTCACCTAGAACAACCAGAATTCACATCCCGACTGATTGGCGTGATTGACAACGTCGCTATTTGTCCGATCGCGTTCCACGCCTTTGAGGAACTTAAGGCGAAACTTACCTGGTCACGTGGACGGTTGCCGCGTTAATCGTCCAGTGCCGCGACACTCCACTGCTTCTTCGAATCCCGTGGCGTGCGGTAGGGAATATATCCGAGATGCGTAGCCCAGTAGACCGTTTCCATCACCGCGAGACAGGCATTTGTGCTAGCGGTCACCGGATCGGTAATCACGTTGCGGGTCGCTGACCGACCGATTACGATGATGCGCATGCTCGAAACCATCGGCCACTATCGTATCCGGCGCAAGATCGGTGAAGGTGGCATGGGTGTTGTGTACGAGGGCTGGGATGAACGGCTGGAACGAGCAGTCGCAATTAAGACTATTCGCGAGACAAACGAAAGTATAGATGCGCGGGGCCGCTTGTGGCGCGAAGCGCGATCGCTTGCCCGCGTGAATCATCCCAGGGTGTGCCAAGTTTTCGACGTTTTCGAAGACGGCGAGGCCCTGGTTCTAATTTTGGAATTGCTGGAAGGACAATCACTAGCGGACCGGCTCACGCGTGGCACCATTAGCCCGTCGGAAGCAGTCGACATCGAACGGCAGATTCTGGAAGCACTACAAGCACTTCACGACATCGGCATTATTCACCGTGACTTGAAACCCTCCAATGCTTTCTTGACTCGACATGGCGTCAAGCTGCTTGATTTCGGTTTGGCACGATCCGCCGATTCGGCCGCTGTCGGTTCCATGGATCAGGCCATAACAACCATCGTGACGGCCACGGGCCTGATCGTTGGCACTCCCCAATACATGGCGCCGGAACAGGCGAGCGGACACCTCGCAGGTCCCGCGGCCGATATTTTCGCAGCTGGTTGCATTCTTTATGAAATGCTCACCGGCAAGCAGCCATTTAGCGGCGATTCCCTTGTTGATGTCCTGTACGCGGTCTTGCATCATGATCCGCCACCGCTTAGTGGATCTCCGGAAATCGAAGCACTTGATCAACTGATTCGAAGGGCGATGGCCAAGCGTCCTGAGAATCGATACTCGTCGCCTCGCGAGATGCTTGATGCAGTGAACGCTATATCGCTGTCGGGTAGCGCCGCAACTGCCTCGCAAGCCCGAACTGTCACGCGCCTGATTGCCCTTCCATTCCGTATGTTAAAAAAGGACGCGGAGACGGACTTTCTTGCCTACAGCTTGCCGGACGCGATCAGCAGTTCACTCTCAGGCATCGACAGCCTCATCGTCCGCTCCAGCCAGATGGGTTCGATGTTCGAAGGTCTCGCGGACCCGAAGCGAGTTGCCGTTGAAGCAGACGTTGACGCTATGTTAACCGGTACGCTGTTGCGGGCCGGGGATCGGATTCGGCTCACATGTCAGCTCGTTGAGGCACCGTGCGGCACAGTAATTTGGTCTGACACGGCAACTTCCTCGATTCAGGATCTCTTCAAGATCCAGGACGAATTGTGCGAAGGAATCGTGCAGTCGCTCAGGTTGCCCCTGAACGACCGGGAACGCACTATTTTTCGCCGGGACGTGCCCACCAGCGCTAGGGCCTTCGAGTATTATCTTCGCGCCAACCAGATTGCAGCCAAAAAAACGATAGATGACATGAGCTTTAGCGCGCGACATGTATCTCCAGTGTGTTGAGGAGGGACCAGACTACGCGCCGGCCTGGGCGCGACTGGGACGCGCTTACCGATTCATCGAGAAATTCGGCGAGGATAATGAGGGCGATCGGAAGCGGGCTGACGAGGCTTTTAATCGCGCGTTTGTACTTAACCCCGACCTCGCTATCGCCCACAATCTTTATACTCCGATTCAGTGCGACCAGGGCCGCGCGCAAGACGCCATGCTGAGATTGCTCAATAGAGCGCGGTCACGGCGAAACGATCCCGATTTGTTTGCGGGCTTGGTCCAGGCTTGCCGCTATTGTGACGAGCTAGACGCTTCCGTTGCTGCTCACTATCGGGGAAAACATCTCGATCCCCACTTGGTGACCAGCGTTGAGCATACATTTTTTCTACTGGGAGACTATTCCAAAACGCTCGATGGATATTTGAAAAAGGCAGGCTACTACCTGGATTGCGCTTCTCTTGTTGCCCTTGGCGAAAATAAAACTGCACTTTCGAGATTGCGCGAACGCGACCGCCCGGGAGCCGCTGCTGGCTCAGTACAACCAATTATGCGATCTTTACGCGCCTATATCGAAGGTGACTTCCAGGAATGTCTCAACGCGATAGATATCGGGGAGGGTCTGACGCAAAGCGATCCCGAGATCTTGTATTACATGGCCCGCCACCTCGCTCGCATTAACCAGCAAGAACGAGCCATCACAATGCTATCCCGCGTGATCGATGGGGGATTTCTTTGTGGGACGGCCATTTCGCGCGATCCATGGTTTACATCCCTGCGCTCCTCGCCTAACTACGTCGATCTTATGCGCACCGCGGAACTACAGCGATCCAAAGTGCATGCAGCATTTTTGGCAGCCGGTGGCGAGCAGCTAATCAGCATTACTTAAAGCACATTCGACAAACCAAGCCCAACAATGCCAACGGCGGTGACCGCGCGGGTTCTGTCTGGTTGGTCGGCTTCTCGTCAGAAAATCAAGCACTGACGAGATGCGCGTTTCTCGGGACCAATCCGACGGCATTACTTCCGGATCGCTCGTGAGTCGCCAAGACCAGCGACAGCGCCGAAATTGTCGTTTCTGGAAAATGGGACGGCAGGCTCGGATGCTTCTCAGACGGGTCTTCTAGGGCCTCGTGAAGAATCGCGTGAGGGCCACGGCCCGTACCAGAGGCAGTCTATCGCGCCCAGTTAATATCGAAGTCTGTTGCGGGAAGTGTGATCTCCGCGTTTTAGGGACGGAACGGTGATTCATCGAAAGGTAATTGTTGATGGTGGAATTACGGTCGATGCTCCACCAGCACTTCATACCGATTACGGGCTGTGGAGTTGGTTATCTGGTTGTGAAGGTTCCTACGGGACTGGAGACCCCATCGTTCGCGCCGGTCGCTCCCGTCGACTCGACAGTGTAGTAGTAGGTCGTGTGCGCATTGAGTCCCGCGATGCGAACCCTAAAAATCATATCGGGATGAGAAGGATTGCGGCGATTAGGGGACTTAGCGACTTGAGACAAGTTCACGGCATCGGTGCCATAACGCACGATGCCAAAGTGCAGGTCGGTGCCTCCGGGATTTGTTGTGGTCCAGCGAATGATCGCCATTGTTTCATTCGCTGTTTCGAGTTCAGGACCTGCCGTGATCTGAACGGCCGCATGTATTTGCGTCGCAGCAATAGCACTTTGAGTCGGAAAATACGACAGGGTCAAACACGCGAAACCCGCGACTAACGCAAGGACAAAAATGAATCTGCTCATGAGCGTGCCTCCAATCCGGCATTTAGATTCAGCGGTTTTTGGCAAGAGTCGGGGCAGACCGTGTGACGGCCGATCCGCCCCGAACCGCATTCGTAAGTCCTAGCTAGGGCTTTGGAGGTGTAGCGATTTTCCTCGCCAGACTCGCTGGTGCGCTGGTGGATGCCGACGGTTTGACGAAGCCGTCTGTCAGGGTTTCCAAGAACGCCACCAAGGCATCCTCCTCCCCAGAAGACAGCCCAAGGTGGCCGATGCTCATGTTCTCGTTGTTAGGATCTTCCGGCATGGGCCAGCAGGTCACTTTCTCGACCGTCCCCGCGGGGCAGTTTCCGGAGAGCACCGGCTGGAAGTAGACGTCACGCGTGTTGTAGAAGTGGACTACCTCTTTGAGACTGAGCAAGTAGCCGTTATGCATGTAGGCCTTGACGAATCCGGGATGAGGCACCTGACCGACATCGCGGACGGTGGAGGTTTGGAACTTGCCTTCAAAAAAGGGCAGATGCTGTCCCCAAGTTAGATTCGGAGGAGCGCCGTAGTAGCCGTCGAGGAAAAGGCCGACTCCCTCGTCGGTGAAACCCGGCCCAAGGGGGTTGCCGGTGAAACCCCACTGATCCGGAGTGTCTTCGGAATACCACGGCAGGATAACGTTTCTCGGAAGACCGAGGTTGTTATAGGTGAAGTCGGTGAACATCGGGGCGACACTGGTGGCCATGCCGGTGTCGGTCCCTGTGGCGCTATTCGATCGGCCGTCTAGATGACAGGTGTTGCATTGTGCCTTGCCGCGGAAAAGGTCATAGCCGCGTAATTCTTGTGCGGTCAGCGGTGTGGTAGTGCTATTGGCCAGATAAGCGTCGAATTTCGACGTGAACGGGCTAACACTCGAGGAGATTTCGTAGGCGGCGATGGACTGACCGAATTCGTCGTAAGCTTGGTTGGCGCGGGTACGCTCGGAAGGGCTGAGATTCAACGGAGTGGCGTTGGTTCCGAATATAGCGGCGCCTTTGGGTGTGCTGCACACCTTGGCCACATCGGCGGGCCAAGCAATGTCCAGTGAGCCAGTGCCCCAGACCTGTTCGAAGAAGAATTTGTACTTGCTGAGAGACAATTTCCAGACCACGCAGGCGGTATCCGGATTGGCCATCTCTTCAGGGTCGACGGGAGGATCCTGGCCCTGTTCGGCGGCAGAATTTTGCAAGCGGAAGCCGGTGGCGCGAGCATCCCAGAAGTTTCCGCCGTAGAAGTCACCTTGCGTGGTGTTGTACTGCAGCGGTGGGAAATA
>DASYJM010000107.1:0-4427 GCA_035996445.1 Candidatus Acidiferrum sp.
GGCCGGAGTTGATCGCATCGCGCAATTCAGTGTCGCCGTCAATACCGGAGTGGCCCAGGTTGCGAACGGTGGTGATACCGCTCTCCAAATCCTCACGGGCCATCTGTGCGCCGAGAAACGCACGTTTCGTAGGAGATTCAATGATGGCCAGCAACATCCCCGGAGCAAACAACCCGTTCCAATGGCGGGACACCTCCGCCTCGGGGGGCACAATGATGTCAAGAAACAGGTGCGTATGAGCGTCGATCAATCCGGGAAGCAGTGTCGCGCCGGCCAGATCGATGATTTTCGCGCCGGACGGTACACCTATCTGGGAGGATGATCCGACCTGTTTGATCTTATCCCCTTCGATCAGGACAAACGCTGGCGTGAGCACATTCCCGGTACGCGGATTGAGCAGCCGGTCGGCTTTGACCAGAGTGACGGAAGCGGCAGATTGGCCGCTCAGTTGCACCGACACCAACGTTACGAACACTAGCGCAAAAGAAGTGGCGATCCTTCGCATGCGGGTTAACGGCGGCCGCTCAAGAAACACTCGAAAGCCTGGGCGTTTGGGGATCTGCATGACGCCTCCTCTCCTACACACGACGGCAATGCTACTACATTGCACGTTTGTACTACAAGTAGACGCGGTAGCCGCTCGCGTAGGTGAGCCATGCGACTACGCGGCAATCATCGCTTTAGCAGAAAACAGCAGGCGGTATGCGCGATTGTTTGGAAGATGCCAGCCGCGATGACAGCGGCAAATAGTGAGGTCAGTAGCAGGGTCGCTGCGCGGTTTGTGGTTTGTGTCGGCCCGGCCAGGCGCGCCAAGCGATAGCTCAGATGCGATGAGGCTGTCGCTTGCAAAAACCCGGCTTGTTTCGGGACTGCAAGTTTGGCGAGCGCTGAGACCAGTGCCTCTCCGTGGGCGCTGTGAATGACAGACTCATCGCAGGAAAGCTCCCGATAAAGTGCCATCCGTATTCCAGCGAGCCAGATGAACGGATGGAACCACAATGCGCACAACGCGCCTTCGTAGAGTAGGCGAATCAAATTATCCCGCCTTCTTGCGTGGGTCAATTCGTGCAGTAAGACAGCGTTCAGTTCCCGTTCATCGAGTACCCCATCGATTCCTATGGGAAGCGAGACCTGCGGATAGATAAACCCACTGACTGCGGGAGCCGAATGCCTTCTGCCGAAACTCACAGGAATTCCATCTGCTACGAAACCAACAACAGCACGTTTTTCTAGCCCACCCGTAACTTCAGCATCGCGACGCTCTCTGCGTATGCGCGAGATCAGCCGCATAAGCATGCCCAATGCACCAGCGATCCATATCCCGGCAAGCACCGCCGCCGTCCGGCCTTGTGTAATGTTCCATATGGGCCCGCCAATGACACTAAGCGGTGTGGCCCATCTCAAATGCGGCGCCCAAAGCTTATCGATTATCGCGCCTGTCGGAACGATGAAATTGAGTGCCGTAACAACCCAGATCCAATACTTTGTGGTGGCGCTGGCGCCAGGGATGGTCGTTAGCACCCACGCGGCAGTGCCAACGATTGACGCATATAGCAGGTGGACACTGAAATAGTACATCGCACGCGCGATATGTTCATGCACGTTTACCTCCACGACTGGGACCGTTCCTATCACTTCGGGTCGCACTCTGCAGCGCCTTCAGATCCCGCAAGGTCAGGGCGCCATTCTCAAGCAGGTTGGATACTAGCAGGCGCGGCGAGCCTCCAAAAAGATCCAGCAGGTCGCGCATTAATCGGCTGCGGTGTTGGCTCTGATCGAGGGCTGGCTGAAAGAGTTGGGCATTACCAATTTTTTTCACCTTCCTCAAAGCCCCCTTCTCCTCAAGTCTATAGACGAGCGTTTGCACTGTTGTGTAAGCGACACGTTCGTCCTCAGGGAGGCTTTCCAGGACCTCGCGCACGGACGCGGTTCCCAGTTTCCAGTACTGTTCCAGAATACGAGTTTCTGCTTTGGAAAGACGCGGCTCTTTCATAATCTCCTACTCATCCCGGCAATGCTACTACAAGGAGCGGCGTATTCGCATGATTCTTCTTTGTGATCCAGCAAAAACAAGCTTGTGCTTCGGTCCCGCTAACCGCGCTGCGAGCAAAAAAGCAGCCAGTTCGTGTATTGTCGGTAATGTCGGCAACTCGGAAGTTAATCAGTTAGGTCCCAATTAACGCCGTTACCCGACAACTGCCACCCGTGCGATTGTCGGCCAAATCCACATGTCCGGTAACAGGACAAACCAAGACTTACGACAGTTATGGGGCGACGCCTTCGACGATAAATGTGCGACCCTTCGTAGAGGCTTGCCGAATCGGTTTGATTGCTGCGTAGGCTGGCGAGTCATACCAGGCGTGTGCCTGTTCGGAGCTGTCGAATGCGAAGACCACAATTCCTTTGGGCGGCGCGCTCCCATCCAGGCTTTCTGTCTTACCGCCCCGAACGACAAAATGATAATGGCCATTGAAGGGCGCCAGAGTTTCAAGGACCTTCGCTCCATACTCCTTTACGCCAGTCGGGTCCGTGATTACATCAGCCTCCGAAATTAAGTAGACAGGCGGCGTTCTTACCCCCTGGCCGTGAATTGCATGATTGCCGGCAGCCCCGACCAAGGTACCAGCGACGACACCAACTAGAAGTTTGTATTTCGATTTCACGTTTCGTCCCCCCTTTTCAATTCGGCAGACAAGTTCGTAGCTTCTTAAATAGCCTGGGGGTGTTGTCTTGTAAAAATGGGAACTACGCGGGTTGACTCAATCGATGGAAGAATGAGCCACTGGGCGAAGGGCTCGCTAGGTAGGCGCTTGGTGAGAGCCCGGAGAACTCATGGAATTCGTGAGCCAAATGGGCCTGATCGCAATAGCCCGCCGATAGAGCCAGTTGTGCCCAATCTACGGAAGCGCCAGACGCAATCAGCTTCAACGTGTTTTGAAAGCGCTGCAGTCGGCAATAGAGCTTCGGCGTTAGGCCAATCTGCTCCCGGAAAAGCTGGGAAAAACGACGGCGGCTCAGGCCAGCCTCATGGGCCAGTTCTCGTACCCTAGGGATCTCGCGCCTGCGCGCAAACTCTTGAAGGGCATACCGTACCGCGGTATTTAACTGGAAGCGTTCGTTTAGGTGTTCCAAAAGCGCGACTTCGAGCACTCGAAATTTCTCCCCCGGGTCACTCGCGGTGCGCAACCGATCGCGCAAGCTTCGGACCATCGAGCCCCAAATCAAATCCAGGGATACGTTCTTGTTATGAAACGCATCGGCGAGCGTGCCCAAGAAGGCGTGCACACCCCCAGGCCGGAACACCACCCCCATTGCGGAACGGAGTTTGGCGGTATCAATGATGTTGAAGCGCGACCGTATTCCAATCAGCAGTGAGGGCGCGATCCCTCCGCCATCGCCGATCGGATCGATCAGCGCATTTATGGGGCTTTCCGCGAGACTGATGACTAACTGAAATAGTCCATCGGGCAGCAGCAGCAGCACACGCTGCGTGCCATTGCCCCCTGGGTGCCCGTCGCAGTACCAGAGCTTTTCTACATGTGAAGCGAGCGCGGCGCAAGGCTGGGAGGCTACAATCACCGACCCATCAGAACACGAGACCAAATCCAGGATCAAGGGCGAATCGTACAGGTTCTTGTCCGCTTGGTCGGCTACTCTTACCTTACCGGATTAGGGAAGGGTTGCCGTCATACACCACGAAGGGCCAGTGGCCTTTGATTTCGGACCGGAACACATGGCTCGTTCGCTGGTCCGCAGCATTGTGGCTCTCCCGCTCGCCGTGTGCCAACGAGAGACTATCCTTCCGTTGGAACCATTTGGCAGCCGTCGCCGTATCTCAGGCTTACACTCTCGGGGGAGGACCTATGAGTTTCACCAAGAACCCAGGCAGGCTCGCAGGCTTACTGTACGTACTAGCGTCAATCGTGGGCATATTCGGCCTCCTCTACGTTCCCAGCAAGCTGATAGTGGACGGAAATGCCGTGGAGACTGCCCGCCACATCGCCGCCTCCGAGACACTGTTTCGTCTCGGCATTGCGGCGCACCTCATCGGCGAAGCCCTATTTGTCTTTGTTGCCTTGGCTCTATATGACTTGCTCAAGGCGGTCAACCACCGGAACGCCTTGTGCATGTTGACTTTGATTTTGGTCGCAATTCCGATAGCGTTTCTGAATGAGCTGAACGCCATCGCCGCCCTCGTTCTGGTCCATAGAGCTGATTTCCTCTCCTTGTTTGACCAGCCTCAACGCGATGCACTGGCTATGCTTTTCCTCAATGTGCATGGGTACGGATTTGATGTCGCCGGAATATTTTGGGGCCTTTGGCTGTTTCCGCTTGGGCTCCTGGTGTACCGGTCGGGCTTTCTTCCCCGCATCCTGGGGGTGGCGCTGATGGTGAATTGCTTCGCCTTTCTGATAAGCAGTCTTACG
>DASYJM010000108.1:0-6101 GCA_035996445.1 Candidatus Acidiferrum sp.
CCCGTCCACCGTTGTCTTCTCCTATTCCGTGTTGTCCCAGCATGCTCGAAGTCTGAAAAACCAAGAGGTAACCACACGGCGGTGCGAGATCGCGTCCGCAGCTAGTCGGAGTGAGGGCTGTATTTACTATTTGCTTTATTAGCTGATTTTAACGATCAGAAAAGGCTTCCGGCCTTGAGATACTTCAAAGACACCGTCCGAAGAGGTTTTTGTGTCTGGTCAGATTCGGCTCAATGAACACGGGTGCTATCGGCAACGGTAAGGAGACAACATGACTGCGTCGCGAGGGCATGGAGAGAGAGTTCTTGTAGCCGATGACAGTGAAGCCAATCGCGAACTGCTCCTCGAGCTATTAACCGCTGAGGGTTACTACGTCGTGCTTGCGGCCGATGGTTCGGAGGCCCAAGGGCAGATACGCAGCGGTTCAATTGATCTGGCGCTGTTGGATGTGGTGATGCCACGCCCAACTGGATTCGAAATTTGTCAGTCGATGAAAAGCAGCGAAGAGACGCGCTTGATACCGGTTGTACTGCTCACCAGTCTGAATAGTGATGCTGACCGAATCCGCGGAATTATGTGTGGCGCTGACGATTTCCTCACTAAGCCGGTAAACAAACACGAGTTGCTAGCTCGCGTCTATTCCTTGCTGCGATTGAAACAATTCACCGATGAATTGGATAACGCTGAGAGCGTGCTATTCAGTTTGGCGTTAACCATCGAAGCGAAAGACCCCTACACAGAAGGCCATTGCGACCGATTATCAAAATATTCGGTTGCCTTGGCGGAGAAGCTAGGACTGCCAGATGAGCTGCTGACTGCGTTGCGGCGCGGCGGTTCGGTTCATGACATAGGAAAGTTGGCCGTCCCGGAACGCATTCTTCTCAAACCGGGACCGCTGGACCCGGACGAACGTCGCATCATGCAGCAACACACCATAATCGGAGAGCGAATTTGCGCTCCGCTGAGATCCTTTCGAAACGTGCTTCCAATCATTCGCCATCATCATGAGAAGTGGGACGGTTCGGGATATCCCGACGGCTTGAAGGGCGAAGCAATTCCGCTCACCGCCCGAATCTTGCAAATCACAGATATTTATGACGCGCTGACGACGGCTCGCCCGTACCGGCAGGCCCTGCCGGTGCCCGAAGCTCTCGCTATCATGCGCGCAGAAGCGAGCCGTGGCTGGTGGGATGTGGCGCTGTTAAATGAATTTGAAAGCAGTGTTCTGGAATCGACGCTTCCGGTAGGTTCACGTGCAAGTTAAACAGGGCGAGCGTACTTTGCAAGACGCCCGGACAATGCGACGGCTACTGAAGCGTCGCGCCGTTCTGGCAGGTTTCCTGGCGGCGACGATGATTCTCCTGGCCGTCGGATGGCAATCCCACGCTAATACCAAACGATTAGCGGAAGCCGCGGCCTGGCAAAATCACACCTACGAAGTGTTAAACACCCTCGGTGAAACCGCGGGTAATCTCGATGACGCCGAGACCGGACAGCGCGGGTATCTGCTTACAGGGCAGGATGCTTTTCTTGCACCTTACCATCGCGCCATCGCAAAGCTTGGTCCAGTAATGGGGCACCTGAAGTGGCTTACATCTGATAATGCGAATCAGCAAAAGCGTATACAGGCGCTGGAACCACTTGTTGAAAGGAAGCTAGCAGAACTGCATGCCACGATCGACCTACGCCGCAAGGTTGGCCCATCAGCAGCGCTCGACGTTGTTATCGAAGGATCTGGAAAACGTTTGATGGACCAGATAACCGTCTTGATTGCCGATATGGCCAATGAAGAAAAGAAGCTATTGGAAATTCGGACGCAAAAGGTCAACAGCAGCATGGCGAGAACTTCTCGGACAATTGTCGGCGGCACTGCGCTGAGCATCTTACTGCTGGTACCGTGTTTTTGGCTTCTGCTTCGCGAACTTTCGGAGCGCGAACGTGCGCAGCGGGCTCTTGAAAAAAGTGATAAATGGTTATCTACCACGCTGGCAAGTATTGGTGACGCGGTAATCGCCACGGACATGCATGGCGACGTGACCTTCCTTAATCCCGTTGCCCAGGCACTCACGGGGTGGACTCTTGATGAAGCAAGCGGAAAGGCCATGGATCTGGTTTTCAACATTGTGAACGCGGTATCCCGCCAGCGGGTTGAGAATCCAATTAAAAAAGTATTCCGCGAAGGGAAAGTCGTGGGACTAGCTGACCATACTATTTTGATTTCCAAGGACGGCAGAGAGTTCGATATTGAAGACAGCGCCGCCCCGATTATTACTGAAACCGGAGACAGCTTTGGAGTGGTACTGGTTTTTCGGGATATTACCGAGAAGAAATCCGTCGACCAGGAAATTTCGCGCCAGAAGGACCTACTGCAATTGATTCTCGAAAGCATGGGTGATGGCGTGGCGGTGGCCGATGCCACCGGAAAATTCGTTCTGTTCAATAGATCCGCGGAACGATTATTAGGCATTGGGTCGACTGATGCCGACCCGCAACGGTGGCCTGATCACTTTGGCCTTTTTTATCCGGATCAAAAAACTCCCTTTCCCTCGGATGAGGTCCCACTTACCCGTGCTGTTCGAGGTGAAAGCGTTGACTCGGTGGAGATTTTTGTTCGACACGCTAAACTTCCCGAGGGGGTTTTAATTTGCGCGACAGCACGACCGCTTCTCGATCATAACGGCGCTTTGGCTGGGGGTGTTGTGGTATTCCATGACATCACGCTGCAAAAACTTTCGGAGGAGGCGCTGCTTTTTGCAAAAGAGCAGGCCGAGCGTACCAGTAAATTCAAAGATCAATTTCTCTCCACCATGAGTCACGAGCTGCGCACGCCACTAAACGCGGTGCTCGGATTTTCAGATCTGCTGGCGGATCCACGTTACGGTGCGTTAAATGACCGTCAGCAGCGATATGTTGGTCACATTCATTCCGGTGGCGAGCACCTGCTTAAATTGATTAACGACATCCTCGATCTGTCGAAAATCGAGGCAGGGAAGATGGAGTTGACACGGGAGGACGTAAGCATTACCGCGGCGTTTGCGGAGGTAATCAGTTCTCTGTATCCGTTGGCAGCAAAAAAATCGCATGTATTGCTGCAGCAAGCTGAGTCTGAATGGCACGTACGCGCAGATTCGATGCGGTTTAAACAAATCTTGGTCAACATTGTCGGCAATGCCATTAAGTTCAGCCCGGACCGCGGGCGGATCGAACTTGCAGCTCGGAAAGTAGCAGACCAAATCAGGATAGAAGTTCGCGATCAAGGGCCTGGAATCCCGCCGGAAGAACAGAAACGGCTGTTTGAGGCGTTTTATAGACTGTCACAGTCGGGAGAGGCGGTCGAAGGCACTGGCTTAGGACTGGCGATTACGGCGAAATTAGTTGAGATGCACGGTAGCAAATTGGAAATTGAAAGCGAGCCTGGCCGCGGCAGTTGTTTTTACTTCTTGCTGCCACTTGTTGAACTACAGGTGCAGCCACGTCCGCAGCCGGTGGCTTCCAAATCAAGGGGCGACCGAGCTCCACGGATTATGGTTGTTGAAGATAACGCCGCAACTGGACAACTAATTCAATCGCAACTGGCCTCCTCGGGATATGAAACCCTACGATGCGACAAGCCTGAGCGGGCGCAAGATATGGCTGTCGAAGAGCAGCCAGATGCGATAACGCTGGACCTCTTGATGAAACCGGTGCACGGGCTCGAAGTTCTTCTGCAGCTTAAGAATGATTCGCGTACTTCGAAAATTCCGGTCATCGTGGTGACCATTGTGGACCAGCCAGGCATTGGGGGAGCCTTAGGCGCGGACGAATACCTGGTCAAACCGGTAGACAAGCAAACTTTGCTTTCTGCCGTGGAGCGATGCTTACGCTCCAGGGGTGGAGCGGCTCCAGCACGTGCAATTCTGGTTGTCGAAGATGACCAATCCACTCGAGAAGTTGTGGTGGACCTGCTCACATCTTTCGGTTACGCCGTCACTACCGCATGCGACGGCGCAGAGGCCCGCGCAAGCGTTGCTCAGACTTTGCCTGCGCTTATTATCCTGGATCTTGTGCTTCCGAAAATGAGTGGCTTGGAATTACTCGCGGAATGGCGCGCCACTCCGAGAACGTCGGAGCTTTCCGTTTTTGTCTTGACTAGCAAAGACCTGAGCAAAGAGGAAGAACGATATATTCACGCACATGCGGAATCGTTGTTTCTCAAGCAAAGTTCCTGGCGCGAAGCGCTGATCAATCAGCTGGAGCGGGTGGTCACGCAGACAGTAGTCAACTCTTGAAACAACGCATCCTAATTGTAGAAGATAATGCGGCCAACCGGGAACTGTTGCAGGACTGGCTGGAGATAGAGGGTTATGAAGTTCGGTGTGCTGCGGACTTGAAAGCCAGCTACGAAGTCCTCGGGATGGAGCCTCCCGATGTAGTTTTGCTGGACATCAATCTTGGCGCAGAAAATGGCCTTGGTCTCCTCGCATGGATGCGCCGAAAAGCAAGTTTGGATAGCATCCCGGTAATCGCGGTGACGGCTCACGCGCTCGCGACAGAGCAAGAACGGATCCTACAAGCAGGCTGCGTAGCTTGCCTCTCTAAGCCGATCGACTTCAAACAGCTCCGAGAACAGCTGCGGCGCTGGCTGCAGTATGCCACCCCTTCTCGACAACATTCTTAATTCCGTCCACTCGAATCGTTCGATGGGACGCGAAAGAATCTAATTCGTGGGAAAGCTTGCCCTACAAAACTCGCAAAACACAAAAGGACCCAATCTAGATAACCTGGGCCTTTTAGTAACACTTCCAGGTGTGGTAGCGCTTGAAAAATGACTTCTCGATATACGTTACGAGACCAGCGGATAGGGAACCGGCGCGGTTTCAGCGACTGGCTCACAACCAAGCATCCGATGAGGAGCGAAAGGCGAGTCGCGAAGTTACCGATTAGACATTTTCTGCGCCATGTGAAGAAGGAGCTTGCGATCCTCTTCTGCCGTTTTGGCCAACAGGCGACGAAGCTTGTTGAGATAACGAGCGTCTTTACCGACGTTTCCCCAAGCTATGTCGTCAGACGATGTGCGCTTCAAGTGGATGGGTAGTCTTGGCGGGTATTCGCCCTCGTAGAAGAGTTGATAGAGGGGGATTTCAAGGGCACGCGCAAGCTTTTCCAGTGTCTCAATGGCCGGGACAGTATGGCCATTTTCTACCCGGGAAATATAACAACGAAGCAACCCGGTTCGCTTTTCGATGTCGCCCTGGGAGAGTTTCTTTTCCTGCCGCATTTCGCGGAGGCGGTCGCCAATAATCATGGGGCATTATTGCATCAGCGTATGGCTCGAGCAAGTGCTCCACACCCAACCTAGAACCAGGGGAAAGATTGAGGTTTGCACAACGACGACTCGTGAGCCCGGCCCGGGCAGACCAGACCGAGACGCAAGTACCACAATCAATTTTAAGCGAGAGTTTGCCCACAACAGAAACCGTCCGTTACTGTTACTGAGCTCGAATCCCAATTATTCGCGCTGCTGGATCGATTCCTTCGCGAGTATTTATCTCAAGAACGGCTATTTTACAGCGGGCGTCGAAACTTTCGGAAAAGCGTAAGCACATGCTCGACAAGGATGTTATGTTTTCTTATGGACCCATTTTCAACACAAGTTGGCGAAAAGAATACCCAGCGGCGCAGTCAGCGCGTGCTGGTAGGGGTGCCGGTTTCCGTGGTTCTCGCCAGACCGAGCCAAAAACCGATTTCAGAAGAAACGGTTACGTTGGTTTTAAACGCGCACGGCGCACTGGTCTTGCTGGCGATGAAATTATTTGCGGACGACCCGGTTACGCTTATAAATCCTAAAACAGGCGAACAGCAGCTCTCCCGCGTCGTGTATCTCGGCCCGCGGCAAGCAGACAAGCAGGAGGTTGGTATTGAATTTGTAAAGTCGTCACCGCTGTTTTGGCGAATCGCGTTTCCGCCGCAGGACTGGACACCAGGACACGAAGACGCCAAAGGGTTTGCGAAACGAGTTCCGTCACCGCCAAAAGGTGTGAAAAACCAATGACGGACGACCGAAGCTGACGGTGGAAATTTCAAACGAAGGAGCGCCAGGCGACTCGCGAAGCTACCGATTA
>DASYJM010000109.1:0-6229 GCA_035996445.1 Candidatus Acidiferrum sp.
ATTGTGGATGTACATCCTACGGTCAAGATAAGAAAGGCTTTGTGGCGTAGGATGGGCATGGTGGTCGGCCCAAGCGGCCACATTCGAACCGGTAAGAAGCAAGGATGCGCCTGCTGCACCGCGAAGGAATTCGCGGCGGGTTTGGGGGCCGCTTTGTTTTAAGGGTCGTTTACGTGGCGTGAGTGGGCCGTTTTCCGTGGCTCGCGGGGGCTTTTCCATTCATAACTCCTAGATTGGCCAATAGGTCTGACCGCTGTACCACTTTTGCGGGGCAACGGTCAAGAACTTTAATGCCTTTTGTATGAAGTTCTAGTTCCTACTTTTCCTTCACTGTGTCTTGGGGTATAGTGGTCGGACCTCGTGCGTCGAGGTAGGAGTGTTCCCAGGATAGAAAAGTCGGATGTGGGCAATTTGTCAACGCGATGCGCGGGTCAGCGGAAGTACGATTCTGCGCGGCTTTACAGTTGCGCCTCGACGTAAAGCAACGTCGCTGGGGAATGCCGGTCGATACACCAGCATGTGGGCTTTCTGAGTGGTAAGACCTTAATACCAAGAGTTGGTACTGAGAAACTTTCGTCGGAGATCGGCCATGTACAAAATCGTTCAAACTTCCCGCCTATACGAACAAATCGTTCAGCAGATTGAAGCGTCCATCAACAGCGGTCAACTCAAGTTGGGTGACCAGTTGCCGGCCGAGCGCGAATTGGCCCACCAGTTCGGGGTAAGTCGAACAGCGGTTCGGGAAGCGGTTAAAACGTTGCGTGAAAAGGGCTTAGTGGAAGCTCACCCTGGCCGCGGCACTTTTATCACTAACGGTACCTCGCACTCCATCTGGCAGTCGCTAGACCGCATGATCCGTGACGGACAACCGGAAGCCATGGTGCACCTGGTGGAAGTGCGCGAAATTCTGGAGCCGGAAATCGCTGCGCTGGCGGCCGCCCGCGCGGAAAAAGATGACTTGGCGGCCATGCGTGAAGCTGTAGAAGCCATGGACAACAGCAAGACTGAACCAGAGACGTTCATCGAAGCCGATCTTGATTTTCATTTAGCTCTCGCCGAAGCCGCTTCCAATCCACTGATTCTGTCGCTGATTGACTCCATCGTAGGGGTGCTGCGCGAACAACGTATGGGCATATTTGCCGTAGAAGGCGGGCCTGAGCGCGGCCAGTATCACCACAAGAAAATTCTGGAAGCCGTGGAGCATCGCGATTCAAGCGGCTCACGCGACTCCATGCGGGCGCATCTCCGCCAGGTGCGCGAAGACTCAGGTCGTTCACCACGCGGTGGCGGTTCGAACTTCACCAAACTAAATCTATAAGCAAGCTTTGTAACCAGGAGATCGGGAACTGATGGCAAATCTCGGATTCATCGGGTTAGGCGTAATGGGCAGCCAGTTGGTGAACCGCCTACTAAGCAAAGGTCATTCCCTGGTTGGCTACAATCGCACGCGCTCGAAGGCCGAGTGGCTGGTTAAAAAGGGCATGAATTGGGGCGATTCTCCGCGCGCCGTTGCGGAAGCTGCGGACGTAATTTTTTCGATGGTCACGAATTCCGCGGCGTTGGCGGCCATCACGGAAGGCCCAGAAGGAATTCTTGCGGGTCTCACCCCGGGCAAAATCTATGCCGACATCAGCACGGTAAGCCCAGCATTCAGCCGCGAAGTAGCAGGCAAAGTTCGCGCTAAAGGCTGTGACATGGTGGACTGCCCAGTCTCCGGTAGCGTTATCACGCTGCAAGAAGGAAGCCTTTCGGTAATGGTGGGCGGACGACTGGAAACGTTCGAAAGTATAAAACCGATACTGCTCGATATCGGCCCGAAAGTTACCTACGTTGGAGACAACGGTTTAGCGCTAGTGATCAAAATCGCGTCAAATCTGAGCCTCGCGGTGCAGATGCTGGCTTTCTCAGAAGGCGTGCTGCTCGCCGAAAAAAGCGGAATCAAGCGAGAAGTAGCGGTCGATGTACTTACGAACAGCGCTATGGCTTCGCCAATGCTTAAATATCGTGGCCCGTTTGTCCTGCAGTTGCCTCCCGAAGCATGGTTTAACGTCAACATGATGCAGAAGGACATGCTGCTGGCGCTGGAACTAGGGCGCCAAGTCGACGTGCCCATGCCCACTACAGCCATTTCCAATGAATTTTTGACGGCAGCAAGAGCGATGGGATTAGTCGAACAGGATTTCGCAGTAGTGTTCGATGTTCTCGCGCACATGTCCGGAGTGAAGCGATGAGTCCTGTCACTGACAAAGCGAAAAAACGTGATGCCAAGAAGCCCGAAGTGAAAACGCCGGAAGCAAAAACAGTTGAAACGAAAAAGCCGGAAACGAAAAATTTAGACGCGATGAAAGCGTCGAAGAACGACGGGGAGCGCTCCCTGCGCATGTACCGGCGGATGCTGATGATTCGCCTGTTCGAAGAACAGGTGAACGAGCTGTACACACGCGCATTAATGCCCGGGCTCGCACATTTGTATGTAGGTGAAGAAGCCGTGGCGGTGGGCATTTGCGAAGCGCTGCGCGACGACGATTATATTACCAGCACGCACCGCGGACATGGGCACTGCGTGGCCAAGGGCGCAGCTCCAAACCGCATGTTCGCTGAACTGTTGGGCAAGGAAGCCGGCTATTGCAAAGGAAAAGGCGGGTCGATGCACATTGCCGATCCCGCGACCGGCAACCTGGGCGCAAATGCAATTGTTGCCGGTAGTGCGGGAATCGCGACAGGCGCAGCGTTTTCCGCGAAGCATAAAGGCAAAGGGCAAGTGGCAGTGTGCTTCTTTGGCGAAGGCGCGTTGGGCCAGGGCGTGGTCTATGAAGTGATGAACCTGGCCGCGCTGTGGAAGCTGCCCGTAATTTATGTCTGCGAAAATAATATGTACAACGAATACACGCATTTTTTGGAGACTACCGCCGGCGACATTTTGAGCCGTGGGCCAGCCTTTGGAGTGCCTTCAGAAAGCGTCGATGGGCAAGATGTAAACGCTGTCTACCAAGTGGCCAGCCGCCTCGTGAAGCGCGCGCGCGAGGGCGAAGGTCCCTCGTTTTTGATGTGCAACACCTACCGCTACACCGGTCACCACGTTGGCGACATCAGTCGCGAGTATTACCGCTCCAAGCAGGAGGAGCATCACTGGAAGACCGAGCGCGATCCCGTGAAATTGTTTGCGGAAAAATTAATCGCGCAAAAGCTGACCGATGCGCCGTCGCTAGTGAAACTGGAAGAGCAAGTTCGCGCCGAGATGAAGGCGGCGGTAGATTTCGCGATTGCCGCGCCATATCCAAATGCCGACAAAGTGGAGCAAGACGTTTATGCCTGAGCTACTGGAACGAGGGGTAGAGCGGGAATTGACGTTCGCACAAGCCGTGCGCGAGGCGCTTGCCGAAGAGATGCGCCGCGATCCCACGGTGTGCATCATCGGCGAAGACGTCGCGGAAGCCGGCACGCCATTTAAGGTGCTCTCTGGACTGGTGGAAGAATTTGGCAAGGAGCGGGTGATCGACACGCCGATTTCCGAAGCTGGATTCACCGGTGTGGGCGTGGGCGCGGCGATGACTGGAATGCGCCCGGTAGTTGACATTATGTTTGGTGATTTTTTGACCTTGACTATGGACCAGATGGTCAATCAGGCCGCGAAAGTTCACTACATGTCCGGCGGAAAATGGAAAGTTCCCATGGTGTTGCGGACAACATTGGGCGCGACGCGACGCTCGGCGGCGCAACACTCTCAATCCTTGCATGCCTGGTTCAGCCACGTGCCGGGCCTGAAGGTGGTGTTACCTTCGACTCCGTACGACGCTAAAGGCTTGTTGAAGACAGCCATTCGCGACGATAACCCGGTGGTCTTTTTCGAAGACAAAATGATGTACAAAACGAAAGGGCCGGTGCCGGAAGGGGATTACACCATTCCTTTCGGTGTGGCGGATATCAAGCGCGAAGGCACGGACATTACCATCGTGGGAACCAGCAGCATGGTGCAAGTGGCACTGGGCGCGGCGGCGATGCTGGATGAAATGGGTATCAGCGCTGAGGTGATCGATCCGCGGACTACGTGGCCGCTCGACGAGGCGACGTTGATTGCATCGGTTAAAAAAACATCGCGCGCGATTGTGGTTGACGAAGGCTACGGGCGTTATGGAGTAACCGCGGAAATTGCCTCGGTAATTGCTGAAGGCGCATTTTTCAACCTTGAGGCTCCCGTGAAACGCATGGGCGCCATGCACGTTCCTATTCCTTTTTCTCCTCCGCTGGAAGATGTAACCGTTCCCACCGAGCAAACGGTATTCGAAGCCGCGCGCAAACTTTGCGGCAAAGCCTGAACAGCAACATAGGAGGCAAATCGTGGCGCTGAAAACCTACGGAGCGATGGCAGTCGATTGGGAAAATCGAATTGATTTTGAGCGCTTGCGCACCGAACGGCTGGCTCGTGCCAAAGCGCTGCTGGCCAAATCCGAAATGGGTGCGCTGCTGTGCTTCGACATGAACAATGTGCGTTATCTCACCGCCACGCACATCGGTACCTGGGCGCAAGACAAAATTAGCCGCTTCGCTTTATTGCCGCAAAATGACGAACCCATCCTTTGGGACTTCGGTTCCGCCGCGCGTCATCACCAGCAGAATTGCCCCTGGCTCGGCGAGCGCTCGCGGCCGGGCATTCCGCTGCTACGCGGCGCGATGTCGCCGGAGATGGGCCGCGCCGAGAATGTGGCCAAGAAAATAAAACTTGAGCTGGAAATGCGCGGTTTGCTGAAGCAGCCGTTGGGCATCGACGTGGTTGAGCCGCCGATATTGTTCGCGCTGCAAAAGGAAGGCATCACTATTGTTGATGGCCAGCAACTGATGTCCGACGCGCGGGTCATCAAAACGCAGGACGAAATTTCTTTGCTGAATCATTCCGCGATGATGGTGGACGCGGCGTACGACGAGTTGTATCGAGCCATGAAACCGGGCATGAGCGAAAATCAGGCGGTCGGCTTGGCCAGCAAAGTTTTGTACGACCTGGGCTCGGAATATGTAGAAGCCGTCAACGCCATTTCGGGCGAGCGCTGCAATCCGCACCCGCATGTTTTTTCCGATCGCGTGCTGCGGCCGGGCGATCCTGTCTATTACGACATCCTGCATTCCTACATGGGCTATCGCACGTGTTATTACCGGTGCTTCACGATCGGCTACGCGTCGCACGCCATGATCGATGCTTATAAGCGTTGTCGCGATTATCTGGACGCTTCGATTTCTCTGATTCAGCCGGGACGCACTACAGCGGAAATTGCGTCGGTGTGGCCGAAAGCGGAAGAGTTTGGTTTCCCTGACGAAGAAGCGGCATTCGCGTTGCAATTTGGCCACGGCATCGGACTGGCGATTTGGGAAAAGCCGGTGATCAGCCGCATGGTTTCGCTGGAGCATTCGCACGAAATCAAACCCGGCATGGTCTTCGCGCTGGAAACATTCTGGCCCTCGAAAGATGGTTGGAGCGCGGCGCGCATCGAGGAAGAAATCGTTGTGACCGAAACCGGCCACGAAGTTATCACCCGCTTCCCCGCAGAAAAACTAATGGTAGCCGGCGCGCACTACCACACCGTGGACGGTCCACTGGCCACCACGCGCGAGAATGAAGCTGCCCCCAGCAAGCAGGTGGTGAAAATGGTGGAAGCCAGCGCAAAAAGGGAGGGCGTCGCCGCTACGGACTGACGGTCCGTCCAAGCCGCCAAAAAATTTATGGCTATCAGTGTGGTAATGCCCGCGCTTGAAATGGCGCAGGAAACCGGGAAGTTGCTGGCGTGGCGAAAGAAAGAAGGAGAAGTGGTGAAGAAAGGCGAACCGCTGCTTGAAATCGAAACCGACAAAGCGGTGGTCGAAATTGAGGCGCCAGGGGATGGCATTCTGGTCGGAATCACGGCGCAAGAAGGAGCGGTCATTCCGGTTGGCGAAACGATTGCGTGGCTCGTAGCTGCCGGCGAGAAAGTGCCAGCGCTAAAAGCAATAGCGGCTCTATCAGCGCGAGCCACCAGCGTCGCGCCGGTGGCAGACCGTGCGGCGCCCGCTGCGGTTAGGGGCACAGCGGAGGCAACGGCGTCAACGCAAACGTCGTCACAAATTTCACCCAAGGCTCGGCGGCTCGCAAAAGAACTAGGAATCGACACAATCGGCTTGAGGGGCACAGGTCCCGACGGAACGATCACGGCTGAAGATGTGCAAGATGCCGCTAATGCGAAGAAATCTGGTCCCAGCTCAT
>DASYJM010000110.1:0-58327 GCA_035996445.1 Candidatus Acidiferrum sp.
GAAGGACGAACTCGCGACCGGAACGATAAATGACTGATCGCACACCCGCGCGATGGGTGTCGATTCACTGTCTGTGATGCCAAAGGTTGGCGTGCCCTGCTTTTTTGCGCGGTGCGCTGCTTCCACGGTGTCCCGCAGGCACTGCCCAAAACTGATGGCAATGACTAAATCCTTGCGGGTCAGTGTGCGCACCCGGCGTTGCACATTGCCGGTGCTTCCAATAGGCGCTTCAGCTGCGAATCCGAGCGCCATCAGACCATAAGAGAGGTACCAACTGAGCGCTGCCGCCAGATCAATACCGATGACCAGGATTCGTTTTGAAACTTTTACTATCTTAGACAGCTCCTGAATCCGTTGGGTGTCGATCGTTGCCTGCAGAGCCTGAAGGTTGCGCATGTCGAGTTCCAGGCCATGGCGAATACGGTCGGTAACGGTCTTCTTATCCCGAGAAGCAGCTTTCAGGACCGTGTAAGGAGTGATTCGGGCTACGAAGTGAGAACGCAGGTCGGAAACGAATTCCGCAAATTTCCGATAACCGAGCACCTGAATGGTTCTAACAATCGTGGCTGCGTCCACTTGATACCGGGTGGCCATTTCGCGGGAAGACAGGAAATACGTGTCCTCGGGATTTTCAAGGATCAAGCGCAGCAGCTTTCGGCGGCTAGGACTTAACTGGTCCCGGAAACCTGCAAAACGTTTTTCGAGCGCGGTGGGCCCTGGAGCTCCATTTGTGGAACCCGCAACGGACCTGCCCTTCTTTTGGGAAGCGTTCACATCCACCTTCCTTGCGATTAAGGCTGGCCGAAGACTATTGCGTAGGAATTTGAACAAGCGAAATACAACGATTGTTGCACTTTGTCAAGTCATTTCAATACCTGTTGCACGTCAGCAATTTCTTGAAAGCATCCGTGGTCTTTGTCGCTGACGGCGCCGAACATCGAATCTGCCGAGCGGATACGTCGAAAGGCCAATTTATAGCGCATGTTAAGCCTGCCTTGGGCCAGCTCAGGCGATGCGAGCGACAAGTTTTAGGGCCGGCTATCGATATGCGATGTGTGCAACAAGTGTTGAATATCATTGACACAACGCAATACCTGTTGTATCTCCGATGTGCGAAATCAATTTTATTCCGCCGCACATCGCTAACCGAGGCAGCAGTTGACGAACACCCTGTGTATCCTTTGCTCTGAATGCCTTTTAAGGTGTCCGCTGACGCTGATCGCCGGCTTTGCCGTGATGGGTAGAGGCCGTCCTCTCCTGGAGCCTTATGAAGATTGAGGCCATTACCCTGCGTGAAATTCATATGCGCTTGAAATCGCCGTTTGAGACCAGCTTTGGAACGGTGCAGGATCGCCGCGTTTTGCTGGTGGAAGTAGTTGCCGATGGGGCAATCGGATGGGGCGAAGTCACGGCCCTCGAGACACCCGGTTACAACTCTGAGACAACGGACACGGCCTGGTACATGATTTCTGAGTTCATCGCGCCTGCGCTGATTAACCAGAATTTGTCTGCGGCGTCCGAATTTGCACCGTTGATGAGTACAATCCGTGGGCATGAGATGGCCAAGAGCGGTGTGGAGAATGCAATTTGGGATGCCGAGGCGCAGCTCAGAGGTATTTCGCTAGCGGAACATCTTGGTGGGACCTTGGAAGAAATACCCTGCGGCGTTTCGCTGGGGATTCGAGAAAATTCGGCGTCACTGGTCAAGAAAGTGGCGGAGGAACTCCGCCAGGGCTACCAACGCATTAAGTTGAAGGTTAAACCTGGCAAGGACTATGAATTCGTTGCCGCGGTTCGCCATGAATTTCCCGATATTCTGCTGTCCGTGGACGCCAACTCGGCATATGTATTGGAGGATGCCGAACATCTGAAGCGACTCGATGAATTTGGACTCCTGATGATCGAACAGCCGCTCAGCTGGGACGATATCTACACCCATTCCAAACTTCAGGCGCAAATTGAAACAGCGATTTGTCTCGATGAATGCATTCACAATACTGGCCACGCTCTTTCTGCCGTTGAACTGAAGGCTTGCCGGATTATCAATATTAAGCTTGGCCGGGTCAGTGGACATACGGAAGCGCGGCGGATGCAGGATGCATGTCGCAAGCGCGATATTCCGGTATGGAGCGGCGGAATGTTGGAATCGGGCATCGGCCGCGCGCATAACATTGCTATGTCCACTCTTGCAGGGTTTTCCTTGCCCGGCGATGTTTCAGCCAGTCAACGTTATTGGAGCGAAGACATTATTGAGCCCGAAGTGGAAGTGACCGCGAGGGGAACAATCGAGGTTCCGAAGAATCCAGGAATAGGGTATTCGGTGAGGCGCGACCGCGTGGAAAAGCTAACCGTCAGACGAAACGAATGGGTGCCACACATTAATTCGAGTAGCCACTAATAAAAAACCGAGCAACCTACCAGTCTTTATACGGCGTCCCATCAAACGGTGAGGTCTTATCTGAATTCGAATGCACATCCACCATGCCTGTGCCCGTCTGGTCAGGACTTAGTACTACTTCATCGAACTGCGGTTGCCAATCTTTTGCTTGAGTCATCGGATCGGTCGGCACGATGCGCAAATATCCGGCTTCTTGCAATGCCTCTATGGACTGCGGAGCGGATTGTTTATCGAGCGTATAGTTATCGATGGCCTGGCGCATTACCTGCAAGTCCTGCTTCAACGTAGCTTCGCGCGCGCGCACTACCGAGCGGTCATAGCGCCCCGCCGCAAGCCCCAGCAGAATAAAGATGATTGTAATTACAATCATCAATTCGATCAGCGTAAAGCCAAAGCGAGGCACACGGCGCGCCGAACTGGCGTTCGGGTTCATCACTCGGCGAATTTTCAATCTACGCATACTCGCTAATCACCAATCTGAATATTTTGTGCCGTCCTGCGCAGTACCTTGCGACTTCGAATAAACATCGAATACATTTTTTCCGCCCCAACTCGTCGAGTCCGGGTCATCCTGTACGGCACGTAAACCCCATTCCGGTTGGCCGGTCATGGGATCTCCGGGAATTCTGCGCAGGAATCGGATCTTCTTGTCGTTCGAAGCGCCCAGTTGCACGCCCTTCACCAGTGTTTCCAAATCCGGCGGATACCCTTCGCTGCCAAGTTCCACTCTGATCTGGTTGCGATCAGCGGCGTCTTTGTAACGGTCAATGGCATCCCGCATCTCGCGCAAATCACGGTGAAGTTCGCTTTCCTTGCTGCGAATAACCGTGAACTTGGCGATGGGCAGTGCCGCCGATGCAAGTATCAATAAGATCGCGGAAGCGATGATCAACTCGATCAGCGTCATCCCGGCTTCCCGCGGAACTCGATGAGCCGGGAAAAACCTTTTAGCGTTGCGCGGCATGGCTGTTTAGCACTCTCACTAGGGCTGAACCTGCACGGTCGCTTCGCTGCTGACCAGCGGAATCGGTCTTTGCTGAGAGTCTTTGGCGTTAACCTGCACGATAGACAGGTTTGACGAGCCGGGCGCGACCCCCTTGATGACAATTCCCATCAGCGTCCCGCTTCCATTGACGCCCGGCGTATTCGGCTGGCGGGTCGCGGAGATAATGGCTTGGCCGTGTTCTTTGTCCACGCGCGACACGATGGCAATTTCCTGCGTGCCGCCAGACAGAAAACCGCCATGTTGGACTTCTTCGATGCTGACTACCGCCGGGTTGTATTGCAGCAATAGCGGTATCGAATAAAGGTCGTTAACGTTGTCCACCACAATGCCCACCGTGGTCGTTTGTCCCGCCTTCAGCGAAACACTTCTAGGCTCGAATCGTATTCTTGCGCCTTGTACGCTTTGGCCGGCGCCGGGAGCCGCTGCGCTTCCATCCGGATTGCTGCCGGTATTGCCGATCGGACCACCTGGCGCGGGATTCTGGTTTGGTATTGCCCCAGGTTGTTGAACGCCCGGGGTCGGTTCCGCAGTGGGCGTTCGAACGTCACGATCGCGTCGAACTTGAACATTCGACTCAGACCCTGCATATAACGGCCGCAAGTTTCCTTTTGTCCATTCCGGAATACGTACAATCCGCGGGGTCATGACGATCAAGACCTCGTTTTCTTGATGGTCAATTCTGTCTTGAGAGAAGAGATAGCGCATCAGTGGAATCTTGGCGAGTCCCGGCCATCCGTTTAACGTGCGTGTATCCGTCTTTTCGAACAAGCCTCCTAGCACGTTAACTTCACCTTCCTTCAAACGGATGTCTTGTTCAATCTTGCGCTGGCTGATGATAGGCTGCTGAATTCCTCCAATAGTCGAGACGCCGGTTTGAGAAGACACTTCAATAATTACTTTCAAACTCACTTCGTGATTGGCATGCACACGCGGAGTAATATCGACGTTAACGCCGACTTCAAGGTATTGGAATTGAGTGTTCACCAGCGGGTTCACCCCGGTAGCTCCCACACCTACGCCTGCCTGGAAGCTGCCCGTCGCCACTGGTATTTTGTCACCAACGCGCAGTTTCGCCGGTTGCCCGTCAATGGAGCGAATCTCCGGGTTCTGAATGATTTTCGTGAAGGTGTCAGTCAAAATTGCATTGGCCGTGATACTGGGGACCGTTACTGCATAAGAATTCCCGTTCAAATGCCGCAATTGATTAAATGTGACAGTGTTGTTTGCCGGAGTCGTCGTGGTCGATCCCGGGGTGGTTGTCGGTGTAGTAGTCGATGCGTTCGGATTTATTATGACCGACGCGCTTTGTATTGGCAGAATCCCCAAATCCCGCAGTCGGTCGGTGCGCGCTTGCAGCACCTCAACCTGCACAACCACCTCGGGCTTGGCTTTGTCGATGTCCCCGATCATTTTTTCCGCTAACAACAATTTGTCAGGCGTATCGCGAATGATGATCGCATTTTGCGAATTCAATTGATGAATACGCTTCAAATCCAGTAATTGGCGCAATCCCGTCACGATTTCCGTCAAATCCTGCGGCTGCACGGTGTTGGACAAATAAAACGTCTTTACGATTTGCTCTTCGTAATCGCGGCGCTTCTGTGGCTGGTCCGGAACCACGAAGATAATATTCTCTGTCACCGGCTTCCAAAACGCCTTGCTCTCCAGCGAGACGATATCCAGTGCTTGCTCCAGCGTAACGTTGTTCAGCTCCGTGGTAATGCGCCGGGCAGGGAAGTCCGGATCATAAATAACCGTCAATCCCGCCAGCTTAGCCACGGTATCGAATACTATCTTCGCGTCATTGGACATCTTCAGATTGATCGGCGCGCGGGACAGTGGCTTGATCTCCGGCGGCATAGAAGCCAGCGGTTGCTCGTTGGGGTCGGGCGGCACCTCTGCTCCGGCATCCGCGGCGCGATTCTTGTCCGAAATCATTGCGGCGGTCCTGCGCAGCTCTTGTTCGGCAACCGGGCTGGACGGGTCAATTACCCCAGCCCGCTGGAATTCCGCCAAGGCCGCTTGCAAATCGCCTTTCTTCCGCAGCTCCAGGCCTTGCTTTAAGTGATAATTGGAGGCCTCAAACCGGATCTGGTTTACCTTGATCTTTAAATTGGCGTTATTAGGGTCGGCCTTCAACGCTTGCTGGTAATAAGTCAGAGCGCCGTCGTAATCGGAAATAGATTCCGCTTTACGCCCTTGAGAATATTCAGTTTGGCCCTTCGGGCAGCCTGCCGCTAGCAGAGCGAGGCAGACACATAGAGCTGCTTTACCGCAACGTTGCATGAATTCTCCGAATCTCGACTGGTCACGAAAGTCTAACACTCGGCTTAGAGGCCGGGCAAGGATTCGGGGGTTGGCTATCCTTATAAATAACGCCCCCGGCTGGCGTGGATTAAACACTCCAGTTATGATGACTTGTTGTGGCTAAGCCCGCAAAAAAATCTGCGAAGACTGATAAGGTTGAGGAGCTGATCGTTGCGCAAAACCGCGCGGCCTCCTACAACTATCACATTCTGGATAAGTTTGAGGCCGGGCTAGTACTGCACGGCACCGAAGTAAAAGCTTTACGCGAAGGAAAAGCCAATATCCGCGACGCTTACGTTGATTTTAGACCGACCGGGGCCTGGCTAGCTAACGCACACATAGCCCAATATTTACCCGGCGGACCCTGGAATCACGAGCCTCTGGGTGCGCGAAAGCTGTTGCTGCATAAAAATGAAATTAACAAATTGGCGGGACGCACTGAGGCCAAAGGTTTGACGGTTATTCCCCTAAAGATTTACTTCCGCAAAGGCATTGCCAAGGTTGAAATCGCTTTGGCGCAAGGAAAGAAATCGTGGGACCGCCGTCAGGACGAACGCACCAAGGAAGCTCGTAGAGAAGCGGAAGACGCGATGTATCAAAATCGGAGGCGATAACGCAGTTATGCAAATCACGTTGGAGACCAGGAATTATCCTGAAATTGAAACGGATGCGCTCGTTTCTTATTTATTCGAGGAGACGGACCCCGTTCAGGGGCAGTTAGACGAAATCGACCGCGGGGCGGGAGGCTTGCTCCGTAAGCTCGTAAAGGGCGGGGAAGTGTCAGGCAAAATGCTGGAGTTCACCCTGATTCATTCGCCTGAGGGGCTGAAGGCTTCGCGGTTGCTGCTGATCGGCGCCGGCAAGCGCGAACAATTCAACGGAGCTGCGGCGCGCAAAGTAACTGGCGCCGGCCTCCGTTATCTAAAAGGGCGATCCATAAAGAAGTTCGCGATTCTGGCGCCTGATAAGGACCGAACCGAGGAATTTGCACAGGCCGTTGCCGAAGCTGTGATCATCGCCAATTTTGAATCGGACAAATACAAGACCGACAAGAAGACCGATAAATCCATTGAAACGGTATTGCTGACTGGCTACTCCGATGCGCAAAAGTCCGTCGGAGAAAAAGGTTTGGCCAAGGGTCGAACCATCGGCGAAGCGCAAAATTTTACTCGCGACCTCGTCAACGAGCCCGCCAACAAACTGACCCCCAGAATCCTCGCTGAAAAAGCCGAGGCCATGGGCAGGGAAGCTGGCCTGGCGGTCGAAATTCTGGACGAGCAGAAGATTGCCGACTTAAAAATGGGCGCGCTGCTCAGCGTTGCGCAGGGTGGCCCTGAGCCACCGCGGGTCGTGGTACTCACCTATGTGCCTGCAAACGTAAAACCCGATCTGCCCGTGATTGGTCTAATTGGTAAGGCCGTAACCTTTGATACTGGCGGCATCTCCATCAAGCCCGCCGATGGCATGGAAAAAATGAAATACGACATGGCTGGAGGGGGAGCCATGCTCGGAGTTATGCGCGCCATAGCCTCCCTGAAACCAAACGTAAAGGTAATTTGCGTGGTACCCTCCACCGAAAACATGGTCGGCGGAAAAGCCCAGAAGCCCGGCGATATCCAAACCGCCATGTCCGGCAAAACCATCGAGGTCTTGAATACCGATGCAGAAGGCCGGCTTATCCTGGCCGACGGTATTACCTTTGCCAAGCAGCTGGGGGCCACTCATTTAATCGACGCTGCGACCTTGACGGGCGCCATCGTGGTTGCGCTATCCAACGTCAACGCCGGCGTATTTGGCTCCGACCAGGCTTTCACAGACAGACTTCTGGCCAGTTCTAAAGCGGCGGGCGAGAAAATGTGGCAAATGCCCATCGACGACGACTACCGCGAATTCATCAAGGGCAGTGTCGGCGATATTCAAAATATTGGCAGCGGGAAAGGCGGAGGGGCCATCACCGGCGCCATGTTCATCAAGGAATTCACTGGCGATACCCCTTGGATTCATCTCGATATTGCAGGCACAGCATGGAATGACGACCAAAAACCATGGATGGCCAAGGGCGCGACGGGAACCGCCGTGCGTACTCTGGTCCACATGTTGATGACTTACTAGTGGGAGCGCAACGCAGCCCGCAGCCCTGTACTTTTCGGGGCGCGGTTTCTAAATTTCTCCAGGCGATTTTTTGCGCGTTTCCTAATTTACCAGGGACGCTTAGAAAGCTACATCTTTTCTGGCGCCTCGATCCCCAATAAATCCAGCGCCGTCACAAGTTGCGTCTCGACCAATTCTGTTAGCCGTAGCAGGAACGCCCGTTTCTGCTCATCGGTTTCCGACAAAATGTGATGGCGGTGGTAAAACAGGTTAAACGCCTGCGCCAATTGAAACGCAAACTTCGCGACGAAAGCCGGCTCCTGTCCTTTAATTGCTGCTTCAACGGCCATGTCAAGCGAGCCGGCGAGCACCACCAATTCCCACAAGCCGTTGCCTTCCGATCCGGAAAATAATGCTGTTACCGTTTCCTGCGTAACTTCCGCCTGTGTCGCGCCCGCCTCCATCCCCTTGCGACGAATGCCACGTATTCGCACCACCGCATACTGGCAATAGGGGCCAGTCTCTCCTTCGAAGCTCAACGCATCCTTAAAATCAAATGCAATAGTCGCGTTACGCGTAAATTTCAAAAGGAAGAATCGCAAAGCCCCTACGGCAATCTTGTGCGCGGTTTGTCGTTGCGTTTCACTGTCCATATCGGCGTGCCGCTGCTGCACTTCGCTCAACGTCGCAGCTTCCAGCTTGTCAAGTAGGTCGTCCGCCTTCACCCCAAACCCCTTACGGCCGCTCACTTCCACGTAAGGTTTCTTGGTTTCGTCGGGTGAAAGCTCGTAACCCATCTCCGCTGCGCACCGCGGAGTCAAGGCCACAATTTCATACGCAAAATGAATAGAATGATCCGCTTCTTTATTGTGACCCAGCGCGCGCAGCCCTTCCGATACGACATCTTGCAAATACGCTTGCCGCGAATCGATCACGTTATAGACGGTCGTCGCAGGAGCCCCAAAATTTGGCGCTGACGGATCGCCATCTGCGCTCGCGGTACTCCACAAAGTATGTGAGCCAGGCGCATTGGGCCACTTAGCGTAGAAAAAATCCTTGCCCAGCAACCCAAATTTCCATAACTGATAAGCGATATCTTTCCCTACATATGTCACTGTCCCATTCGAACGCACAATAATCTTGTCCTGGTTGTTGGCATCTTCATCGGAGGCTGTGCGGTCGTTCGTGTCGGGACCCGCATTCTCTTTTTCCGCGCCGGCTTTTTCTTTTGCGGGCATGATCCAGCAACCGGCCATCTTTCCGCTGGTCGCCAGTTGAATCGCCCCCGCTGCCTTTAACTGTTCAAACGCCGCATCCCAGAAATGCAAATGCAAAATTTCGCTCTCGCGCGCCAGCAGTTCGTAGAAGATTCCCAGGCGGGCCATGGTTTGCAAATGGAGACTGACGATGGCATTGGCAATTACGGCACCCATCTCGGCGATTTCGCCGTGACCTACTTCGATGGCCTTCAGCGTTTCTCCGCGAAGCGCCGCTGCCCGAGTTTTATCTTCGGCCAGGAAATGAGCGGCCCGCGCGTACACTTCCCAGCATAGGTAATCGAATTTCGGCTGCGATGCCAGCTCGCGTACCTGCGCCAGGTTCTTCTTTTCCATGTGCACAAATCCGATGACCACGTCGGCGACCTGCACACCAGTGTTGTCGATGTAGTTTTGCACTTGCACTGCGGCGCTAGTGTGCCGCAGCACCCGCGCGATGGTGTCGCCCAGCACTGCGTTTCGCACATGCCCGATGTGCGCCGCCTTATTGGGGTTAATGCTGGTGTGCTCAACGATAATTTTGCCGGCATCATCAGACGCTGTGGCGGCGCCTGCCTCGCGTTGAACTTCTCGCAAGAAGTTGGCGCGGTCAAAATACACATTCAGATAGCCAGCACCCGCAACTTCAATTTTTGCAATCCCTGGGATGGACGCGAGATTCGCCGCGATTTCTTGCGCGATCTGCCGAGGCGCGCGCTTCAGCCGTTTTGCCAATTCAAAACTAACCGGAGAAGCCGCCTCGCCCATTTCGATTTTTGGCGGTCGTTCCGTAACGATTCCGATATCCAAGCCATACTTCTCGCGTATGTGCGCACCTAATGCATCGCGGAATCGCTTTGTCAACTTCAGATACACGTTTCCTCAGTCCCCTGAATGAACTTCACTATCTAGAACTAACACGGCGAACGAAATATGAATTAGGTTTTTCGTACTCGCGACGAAATTTATGCGGCTTTTTTTCTGGTCCACGCGCCCAGGATGGCGCCCATCAAGCACAACCCCACCAACACATAGAACTCATTGATGGCAAATAACTCTTTAGGCCGCATTTCAAACATGTATGTGGTGTATGCCGCGGGGCCCACAAATCCGATCCATATAAGTATACCCAGCGCCGCGCCACGCGCAGCGGTATTGGCATTTCGCCAGGCGCACAGTTGCGCCAACACAAATGCCATAACTAGATTCAGAATAAACGCGATGATGTATGGCATGACGGGATTCGCACCGCTCATCTGCTCCGGGGTGACATGTTCAAGTGCCATCCAGGGTTTGTTGAACAGCACTGAGTACCACACCGCGCCGAGCAACCAATAAGCCAGCGCAGCCACAAACACTGCCACATAGTTCGGCCTCATTCACCCCTCCTCTTTCCAATGGCAATCGGCAATCAGTGAATTTCAACAGATGTCGCGGAAGAGTCTCCTGTTTCTGACGGGACGATGTCAAGTTTCCGAGGCGCACTGATATTCTGTTTGCACGGCAGTTAAGGGGAGCCTCGTGGAGATCAGATTATTTACTGAGCAGGATGCCCAAACACTTTGGAATTTGCGCATGCTGGCGCTTGAGACCGATCCGTGGTCCTTCGTCGAGTCGCCCGAGGAACTACGGGCCATTTCGGTTGATGAGTACGCATCGCGCCTGCGCGCGAACAACGCGGCGATCTTTATTGTCGGTGCTTTCGAACAGCAAACCCCGCTCGGAATGGCTGGTTTCTACCAGGAGAAGTCAATCAAGCGAAGCCACAAGGGCTGGATCTGGGGTGTCTTCGTCAAGCCGGAGGCGAGAGGTCGCGGGGTCGCCAAGTCTTTGATGGCCGAAGCTATTCGGCGCGCCAAGGCCATCCCCGGCTTGGAAATGGTTCTGCTAACGGTAGCGGTCGACCAGCCCGCTCCACGAAAGCTGTATCAATCCCTCGGATTCCGTTCTATTGGTGTCGAGCCGAAAGGAATAAAAATTGGCACCAAGCACCACGACGAAGAACACATGGTGCTCGAATTCCGCTAGTGTCATAAATGGCCAGTGTTTGACACCTTTTAGCGCCGTGGCTACTATCAACTAGCCGCTTCCGCACTTCATTTGCCGTGCAGGATCTTCTCGTGCGACGAAAGACCCCATGAAACTTGCTTATTTTGACTGTTTTTCGGGTATCAGCGGCGACATGACCCTCGGGGCGCTTATCGACGCCGGCTGTTCGGCCGACTTGCTGCGTTCGGAATTAAAATCCCTGCAAGTTCCGGGTTGGACGCTGACCGCTGAAAAAGTCTGGAAAAACGGCATGGCCGCCACCTACGTGTGCGTCAAGACCGAAGATCAGCAAAAGCATCGTTCGCTTACCACCATCCTTGAAATTTTGAAGAATTCGCAACTCACTCCTCCAGTTCGAGAACGTGCTTCCTGTATTTTTCAAAAACTTGGCGAGGCCGAAGCGCACGTTCACGACGCGCCCATCGAAAAAGTTCATTTCCATGAAGTTGGTGCCGTCGACGCAATTGTCGACATCGTTGGATCCTGTATAGGTTTTCACGCGCTGGGCATTGCGCGCTTTGCATGTTCGCCGCTAAATGTAGGCGGCGGCACGGCAAAAATGGCTCACGGCGTGTTGCCCGTACCCGCGCCCGCGACAGCCAGGTTGCTGCAAGGCGCGCCGACCTTCTCGAATGGGGTACAACGTGAGCTGGTCACCCCCACTGGCGCGGCCATTGTTGCCACACTTTGCGATTTTTTTGGGCCGCAGCCGCCCATGACCGTTTCTGCCATCGGCTACGGCGCCGGAACGGCTGACCTTGAAGGGCAGCCCAACGTGGTGCGCTTAATGATTGGTGATTCCGCGGACAAGGTATCGTCTGCGAGCGATGAAGAAATTTCCATCATCGAAGCCAACCTCGACGATATGAATCCGCAAATCTACGGTTACGTCCTGGAAAAAGCATTATCGGCTGACGCGCTGGATGTTTATACCACCGCCCTGCAAATGAAAAAGAGCCGCCCGGGCACGTTGCTGACGATTTTGTGCCGGCCGGAAGACACCGACAAGATGATGTCGCTTATTTTCGCCGAGACCACTACCTTCGGTGTGCGCACCCATCGCGCGCAACGCAGGGCCTTGCCTCGGGAATGGGTGAACGTTTCTACCAGTTATGGCTCGGTGCGCATCAAACTTTCACGTTCGAACGGGCACATTCTGCACGTCACACCAGAGTATGATGATTGCCGCAAACTTGCCGTCGAAAAACAAGTTCCGTTGCAACAGGTGATCAGCGAAGCCTTACGCTCGTACGAAAATAGCGGAAAGAGCTAGCTCAGTTTTAAGCGTCAATTAGCTTGGAAGCGTGTTGCCCGGCAACCGAACCAGCGTGCAATAAATTCAGCGCAGCTGTATGCGGAACACTTAGGTCAAAATAGAGGAAATGGCGTCCGAAAAACCCAAGTATTACATCACCACTCCGATTTACTACGTAAACGCGCGGCCCCATCTCGGGCACACGTACACCACCATCGCTGCGGATGCGATCGCGCGCTACAAACAGATGCGCGGTTTCGACGTGCTTTTCCTGACCGGCACCGACGAACACGGCCAAAAAGTCGAGCGGTCCGCGAAAAATAACAACGAATCGCCAATTGATTTCGTCGATCGCGTGTCTGCTGAGTATCGCGACCTCTGGAAAGAATTGGGCCTGCGGGTCGACCGCTTCATCCGAACCACCGAAACCCGACACGCCCATGCCGTTCAGCACCTCTTTCGTGAGATCCAAAACAACGGCTACGTTTACAAAGGCCACTACGAAGGGAATTATTGCGTCTCCGACGAAATGTACATTGATGACTCCATGCCCGGGGCGACTTGTCCGGACTGCGGACGTGTTACGGAACGCGTTAAGGAAGAAAATTACTTCTTCCAGCTTTCAAAATTTGAAAAGCCACTCCTGAATTATTACGAACAACATCCGGAGTTCATCCAACCGGAAGCCCGCCGCAACGAGGTAATTTCCTTCGTCCGCGGTGGTTTGCGCGATCTTTCCATCAGCCGCACCACGCTAAAGTGGGGAATCCCCTGGCAGGGCGACGAAAAGCACGTGTTCTACGTATGGTCCGACGCACTGACGAATTACCTCACTGCCGTGGGCTACCCCATCAGGAAAGATGAGTTTGCTCGTTATTGGCCAGCTGATGTGCATCTGATCGGTAAGGAAATCATCCGTTTCCACGCGGTGTACTGGCCTGCCTTCCTGATGGCTGCCGGCTTGGATCTGCCTAAGAAGATTTTCGCTCACGGCCATCTCTTGTTCCAGGACGAGAAAATGTCCAAATCGCGCGGCAACATTCAATCCGCGCAGCCCATCGTGAGCGTCTTGGGTGTAGACGCTTTGCGCTACTTCCTGCTGCGCGAAATTGTTTTCGGTGGAGACGGCGGCTTTGGTCGCGAAGCGCTAATCGCTCGGTATAACAGCGATCTGGCCAACGGCTTAGGTAATCTTGCCAGCCGCACCGCGGCCATGATCGATCGCAGTTTTGGCGGAAAAATCCCCAAGACCGCTGAGCTCCAGCGGCAAGACCAGGAGCTCGCCAAAGTCGCGCAAACCTCCATCAGCGAGGTCCTTGAACACTACGATAGATTCGAATTTTCACGCGCGCTCGAGGTGGTCTGGTCCATCATCGCCGCGGCCGATAAATATCTCACCACCGAGCAACCTTGGAGTCTGGGCGCTTCCGACGCCGACCAGCAACGCCGCGGAACAATTCTGTGGGTGACCGCCGAGGTCTTGCGCATCGTAACAGCGCTGGCACATCCAGTTCTGCCTGAAAGCACCGCGAAGGTCTGGAAGCTTCTAGGCCAAACTGGGAATTTAGCCTCACTGGAATTAGACAACCTGCGCTGGGGCCAACTTTTGCCCGGCATCAAGCTCGGAGAATTTCAAGCCTTGTTTCCACGCGTCGAAAAAACAGAAGCAATGGAGAGGATCGAAGCCATGGAAAATCAGTCACAGAAACCGGCCGCTGCGCCGGCGTCAGCCACGCCTGGAAATGCACCTGCAAGTGCGCCCGCTGCTGCTTCAGCCGCGGCGCCCGCACCCACGGAAAAAATCGGTATTGAAGACTTCGCCAAGGTCGAGATGCGCGTAGGGCAAATTCAAACCGCCGAACGCATCGCGGGCGCGGACAAATTGTTGAAACTCACCGTCGATATCGGCACGGAAGTGCGCCAAATTTGTGCCGGCATCGCCCAATTTTATGAGCCGGAGAAGTTGATCGGCCGCAAGGTGGCGGTGGTTACGAATCTTGCCCCCCGCAAACTGCGCGGCGTCGAATCCAACGGCATGATCGTCGCCGCGAGTGTCGGCCCGGAAGGAAGACCGGTGCTGGCGGGCTTCCTCGAAGATGTGGAAGTTGGAGCCCGCCTCAAGTAGCATCCCTTGCGAATGGAACTGGTCGACTCCCATGCCCATATCGATTTTCCCCAGTTCGCGGATGATCGCGCAGCCATGCTGGAAAGAGCCCGCGCAGCGGGAGTCTCGGCTCTGCTCGCGGTTGGCACTGGACCAGGACCGGAAAAATTAGATTCCGCGCTGCCATACGCGGATCAATATGACTGGATATACGCCAGCATCGGGGTCCATCCGCACGAAGCGAAGCAAGTCACACTCCAACACCTCGAAGAGCTCGCGAAGCTTGCAAGACATCCAAAAGTAATCGCGTGGGGTGAAATTGGACTGGATTATTTCTACGATCACTCTCCACGCGACATCCAGCACCAGGTATTCCGTGACCAAATGGCGCTCGCTCGCGACGCCAAACTCCCCATCATCATTCACTGTCGCGACGCCTGGCCCGATTGCCTCGCGCTCATCGAGGAGGTGTGGCGACCCACAGGAATCGGCGGCATCCTGCATTGTTTCACCGGCACGATTCAGGAAGCCCGCCGCGGACTCGATGCGGGCTTCCTGATTTCCTTCGCCGGCAACTCCACTTATCCGAAGACTCAGAACATCCGCGACGTCGCCAAAGAACTCCCTCTTGACCGCATCCTGATCGAAACCGACTCTCCCTTCCTCGCTCCTCAACCGTACCGCGGCAAACGAAATGAGCCCGCCTATGTCGCGGAAGTAGCGCGGACGCTTGCGAATGTGAGAAACTTGTCGCCGGAAGAACTCGCCGCCTCCACGGCTGCAAATTTTCGGCGTTTCTTCCATCTTGTCCGGCCGCCAGAGTCTCCGGCCGCTACATCTTGATGCGACGGCGATTATGGTTCGGCCGCATGATTCGAGCGGTGCCAGGAGGATTCCCATCGCGCTGCTAACGGCTAAGGAGATCTTCGATCTAGTACGCGACGATCTCGTCCTCGTTGAAGAAGAACTTTCACGGCAAAGTGCCACCGCGTTCGAACCAGTTTCGGAAATTACCAGCTATCTTCTGGGTGGCGGTGGCAAACGTTTGCGCCCGGCGTTGTTACTTCTCTGCAATCGCTATGCGGGCGCATACAGTTCCGGCGCGATTCGACTGGCGGCCGTAGTTGAGCTGCTCCACAGCGCTACTCTGATTCACGACGATGTAATCGACAGCGCAAATACTCGACGCGGACGTCCGTCCGCGAATTCGAGGTGGGGCAATCACCGCAGCGTTTTGGCCGGCGACTGGCTGTACATGCAGTCCTTCCAGATGGCGCTGGAAGAGCGAAATTTCCGCATCCTCGATGTGCTGATCGACCTCACCCAAAAAATGGTGGAAGGCGAGCTCATTCAACTTGAAAAAATCGGCCGCATTGACGTCACCGAAGACGACGCCGTGCGCCTTGCGACCTATAAGACCGCGTGCCTCTTTAGCGGGTGTGCTCGCCTTGGCGCCGTGCTCGCGGGGCTCGAAGGGGACGAGGAGGAAGCCCTCGCGGATTATGGCCGCTACGCTGGTCTGGCCTTTCAACTAGTCGACGATCTGCTGGATTTTACCGCATCGGCAAAGCAACTTGGTAAACCCGTGCTTAGCGATCTGAAAGAGGGCAAGGTCACATTACCCCTTATTTATGCCATGGAAAACGGGCATCGCGATGCGCGTAAACTCGTCGCCCAGGTGCTCGAAGAAAAGGAATTTAATTCCGTCCGTCCAGAAACGTTGGTCGCGTTGGTGCACGACTCCGGAGCCCTCGGACGCGCTCGCGAACTCGCTCATGATTACGCCCGTCGTGCCAAAGCTTGCCTGAACGGGCATTCCGACAGCGAGTATGGACGTGCTTTGATGACCCTGCCGGATTTTATTCTTGCGCGAGAGAATTGAACGCCGCAGGCCGAAATGCTTCCTTTTAAGCTCGTTTACCATCCCGGTTATGATTTGAATCTTGGCGCGCACGTTTTTCCTTCACAAAAATTCCGTCTGATTGCTGAAAAAGTGGTTAGCTCCGGAATCGCCGACGCCAGCGACTTTCTGCGCCCGGAGCCGGCTTCGGATACGGATTTACTGCGGGTACACACCGCGGCGTGGATTCACAAACTGAGAACCGGAACGCTAACGGCCAGCGAAATTATGAAGCTGGAAGTCCCCTACTCGAAGGAGTTGGCGGAGGCCGTGTGGCTGGCTGCGGGCGGCACGATTCTGGCTGCACAAGCGGCCTTGCGTGATGGCTTTGGCGCCAATTTGGGCGGCGGCTTTCACCACGCGTACGCCAATCACGGTGAAGGATTTTGCGCCATTCACGATGTGGCCGTCGCTGTGCGGCGGCTACAGGCCGATGGCGCTATCGAGAAAGCGATGATCGTGGATACCGATGTGCATCATGGGAATGGCACCGCCGCTATTTTCAGCGGCGACTCCTCGGTTTTCACCATATCTATCCATCAGCTAAATAATTATCCGGCCCATAAGCCGCCGTCGAGCGTGGACCTGAATATGGCCGATGGGATTGGCGACGATGAATATTTAGCGGCACTCATTCCAGTGGTGCAGCGGCAGCTGGAAGAATTTCAGCCAGATATGCTTTTCTACGTCGGCGGAGCTGACCCTTATGAAGAGGACCAACTGGGAGGCCTTAGGCTGACGAAGGCGGGATTAAAAAGCAGGGATCGCCAAGTTTTCGAAGCGGCGCGCTCTCGCGGCATCCCGGTAGCTACCGCGCTTGCGGGGGGTTACGCGCGACGGGTTGAAGATACCACCGCAATCCACGTGAACACCATTATCGCGGCGCGTGAAGTGGCTGAGAAATATCCGCAAGCTACGGAGCGGAAGTCCCAGGGGGCGGGATCGTAGCTGTAGTGCCCAGGGCGCGCCTGGCCGCCACGATGAGGTCGCGCTCGAATCCATCCCCTCCAAAACCTTCTGCGCGGTAAGCGACTTTGCCGCGGCGATCGATGATAACCACGGTGGGGAGATCGTTGACCCCCAACAGGTGATCCAAACCGTCCGCAAACACCACCGGTACACGCGGTTTTACTTCTTCCAGGTAGGGCGCGACTTGGCTTTCATCGTCGTCGCAATTGGCTTCGAGAAAAGAGATTTGGTCATTTCCTCTGAACCGCGACGCAACTCGTTCGAATTGCGGTTCGAGCGCCCGGCACGGGCCGCACCAGGTGGCCCAGAAACTTACCACCACCACCTCGCCTTTGGTATTTGCTAGCGGAAACGGCGTTCCATCAGGTGCTTTGCGTAGCGTGAATTCAAATACTTCTCGTGCCGATGCGTTTTTCTTCACCACGGGTGCTGCGGAGGCCTGCGCGACCTGGTCATAATTCCGCAGCAGATATTCGCCTAGACCGTCTTCGGAGCCGTGCGCGAGGCGCCACACGTTCCCAATTTTTTGGCGTATTTCCCGGCGCGTCACGGTGTTGTTGGCTCCATCGGCCAAAGCGAAGGCGCGGGCATACTCCTTGATGGCCCCCGTAAGTTCTTTGTTCAGCTCGGCCAATTCGCCCAATTTCTCGGCGGCGCCGGCACTCGGTAGTGCAGCATAGCTGGCGGCAAAATCCTTCTGTGCTGCGCCGGTGTCTTTTAGTTTTAGATAGAGTTCTCCGCGAAGCAGCAAAATCGAGCTGCGATCCCGGCCTTTAGCCAGAGTCCACTCTGCGGGAGACATTTTGGAAGGTTTGTCATCCTTCGCGGTTTTTTCCACGAAGGTCAGAACGCGCCCGGCATAATTGACAGCGCGGCGGAGTGCTGCCTCATCTCCAGTGCGTTGCAGCAATTGAATCGCGACTAGAGTGATGGACATGTCTTCGGGCATGAGTGCCACAATACGCTCGGCGTAGTCCGCGGCGCGGGTTATATCTCGAAGTTGTAGGCTGGCTTCTACCAGGGCGCGATAAATTTGCGGCCGTTGCGGCGACTCCGGATATTTCACGAGGTAGACTTCGAGATTACGGACTAAAGCGGCGCGGTCGTTGCCGGTGGCGTTGATGGCTTGTTGCAACTCTTCGCTGGGAGATAGGGCTTTCGGCTGTGAGATATTTTTCTCGGGACTGGGCTTTTGGGTTTGGTTTTGGGCTTCGGGAATCGGGGAAGTTGCCGGTTTGTTTTGATCTTGTGCAGAGATCAAAATGGCGCTGACCGGGCTCAGCAATATCGCTGACAAAATTATGAAGACGGACCAACGCTTCCACAATGCCATGACTCGATTCTAAGACACTGGCAGGTTTGATGCCGAATGGTGTGAAGGGCACAGTGCTGAACGTGCACTGCGCCGCATCGCAGAGGTTCGAAGCATGCAATGAGGGCTTAGCTTCCGCCGCTTACGTGAATTTCTCCCGACACAGTGTGCACTTCTACGCGCCCGCCGCCATTTCCAATGTGCGCCCGCAGAGAATGTTTGCCTTGTTCCTCGATGACGATGGGAATATCCGTCCGGATTTCTCCGGAGATGGCTTCGGCGGAAAAGCGAAAATTGGAGTTTGACGGAACGTACACCTGCACCGACCCCGAGACCGTTTTGAGATCCCAGTAACCATGATCGCCGGGATCACCGTGGATTTTGAGTTCGCCTGAAACCCCGTGGGCTTTGACGTCGAATTTGGCCCCATCGATATCGATTGACCCACTGGCGCTGTCCGCTTCGACCCTTCCCCCGGGTTTCGTTACACGAACAGAACCGCTCAGGGAATTGGCGCGGACGTCGCCTTTGGGGTTATTAATGGTGACTTCGCCGGAAGCGCTGGAGGCGCGAACCTCATCGCCAATATCACTGACCTCGATCGATCCACTGGCGCTGTTTATCCGCGTGTCGCGCTCAACATGATCAACGTGGATGGAGCCAGAAGCTCCTTGCAAAGTCACCGGCCCGCGCACGTCCCGAATGTTTTGCGATCCGGAGAGGGCGGTGACATTTACCTCTGTGTCGTGAGGCACTTCGATTTTGTAGTCGATGGAAAGATTGCGCATGCTGGAAAGCCGTTTGCCAACGCGAATGGTGTCGCCTTTTTGCTCGATCCCTGGGTCAGCAAGGGTTTGGTCGAGGCGCTCTCTGGGCTTTTCGAATCCCATGCTGTGGGCGTGCACTTCGGCGTGAATGTGAACTTGACCATCGGCACTTCCGGTGATGTTCACTCGGCCGGATGGGTCGGTGACTTCCAGGCGAGTGTGCCCGCTGACGGTGTAGTTGCGATCAAAAGAGCCGCTTACCCCGGGACCGGTCATACATCCTGGCAGCACGAAAGCGGCAGCCAGGAGTACCGCCGAAGTTGTAAGGCGCGAATGAACCGTCACGGTTTCCCTCTGGCACAGACAGATGCGTGTTATTTGTACCTATTTTAGATACGCAAGAAAAGGAGATTATGTTCCGGTGTGCTGATCAGCTATGGAATGGTTGGCTTTTGAGAGGGTTTCGTTCAATGAGCCTTGGCGATAGCCTTCCAGGTCCAGTGCTACGTAGGTGAATCCAGCTTTTTTTAGTCGCTCGGCGATTTTCGCGGCCATGTGTTGTGAAAACGCCAGCGGCATTTCCTCAGTGCTGATTTCAATGCGCGCGAGTTTGTCGTGTAGACGCACCCTGAATTGACGAAAGCCCAGGTCGCGCAGCGCGGATTCGCCGCGCTCGATCAATGCGAGGCGCTCCGGAGTTACTTCTGTTCCATAAGGCAGTCGCGAGGAAAGGCACGCTGACGCGGGCCGGTCCCAGGTGGGCAAGCCGGCACGCTCGGATAAGCTTCGAATTTCGCCTTTGGTCAGCCCGGCGTCGAGCAACGGCGCGAGAACCTGATGTTCTTTGGCTGCGCGATGGCCGGGACGGAAGTCCAACATGTCATCGGCGTTTACGCCGTAGCATACCGCTTCGAATTTGCGCTCAATGGCGATTCGATCGAGCACGCTGAACAGTTCATCCTTGCAAAAATAACAGCGGTCCGCGGCGTTCGCGCGATAGGACGGGTTTTCCATCTCGTGAGTTTCCACGAATTCGTGGCGCACCCCGAGTTTGCGCACAAAGTCTTCGACCATACTTCGGTCGTACTCAGAAAAACTTGGCGACAGCGCTGTGATCGATAAGGCTCGCTCACCCAACGCGTGTTGCGCAGCCCACGCCAGATAGGCGGAGTCTGCACCGCCGGATAGTGCCACGATAATGGAAGAGCAGTGCGCCAATCGGGTAAGCAGTTCGCGCTCTTTTTGCTCTGCAGAGAGCGTGCTTTGCTGCTTTTCTCGAATGCGAACGAGGGCGCTGGCCATAAGTTTCAGTATATCGCAGAGGTCACCTAAACAACTCCAGTGAGCGCTGTAAAACCCTTACTTGAAATCCAATAGAACGTCGACGTTTCCTGTTTCAGGATCGGTCTGCAGCCAGTGCCCAACGGACTCGTAGTGAATCGGCAAGTCCACAAAAATTTGCTCCCTGTGGACCTGCAGCTTCAAGAGGATATCTTCAAACTTTGTTTTATCGAAAACATCTCCGCTCAAAATTGGCCACGCCGCGCGCAAACGCTTTTCGCCGCTGGGGGAAATTCCGGTGAGCACTAACTTGCCGAACTTATAGAGACGACCTTCGTGAATCGTGATCCTGTACCAGACGGTCTGCGCTTGATCGTCGAAATCTGCTTCAGATTCCACTTTGGCGTCGAGATAACCTAGATGGCCATAGGTTTCCTGAATGCGCTCCAGGGCGGCTTGGATAGCCATGCCATTGGCAATGTCTCCGGGTTTCATACCCAGCAACTGACTCAGGGTGAAGACAGACAAAAGCGCGTTACCGCTCCACTGCGCGCCTTTCCATTTGTACGCGATGCCCGGGGTTACGGGTACGAATACAGGAATTTGATCGGGCAAGCGCTGATTCGGATTTCCGCTCAGCCGAATTTCAGGCGGGCCGAGTTTGGCGCGCAAAAACCCCTGCTGAAGGTAAAGCGGTTTTACCTGCTCGGCCAGGAATAAATCCACGGTCATACGCGAATAAGTTTTGCCCTGGATTTCGCTGAGATGTTGTTGGATGACCTTTGAAGATGCCAGCTTGGGGTCGCCAAATTCGACTTTGGAAATCTGCAGCACTACGTCGGCGATGCGGAATTCCTGCACGCTGCCTTCGCCGAGGGGATTGGCGATGACTTGATGTTCAACCACCGTTTGCATTCCGCGTGACGCGATCAGATTCGTGACGATGGCGCTGACCTGGTCCACCGTGGCGCCGCCCTCCGGGAGTGTGCCGTCGTAGAAAGGTAAGACTTTGCGGATCGTCTCGTTTATTTCGCTGTCGGCGAACCAGGGAATGTTGTCGAAATAAACGGGGATTCGCGGGGCTTCAGCGAGCTTGAAAGTCAGATACAAGCCGTCTTCTCTGGACTGAAAAACGTAATTTACATTGGAAAAAAGACCGGTTTGCACCAGGCGATCGGCGGCACTTTGCAAATCTTGTTTTCCGACCGCGGTGCCTACGCCGAGGCCGGACAGCGCGACTACTTGAGACTGGTTCAGGTGATTGGCGCCTTCGGTGCGAATGGCTTTCAGAGTTGCGGTTGGATTCTCGGGGCTTTGCGCGAAGGCTGAAATAGCCGGAGCCGGGATGTGAAGGGAAGCCAGACAAAGAAAAACAATAGCCAGCAGCGGTCTTTGACCCATGTTTTTATTCTAACGGAAAATCGCGGCCGTTTTTGCCAAGGAGATTATCTACTCCACCGTTACGGATTTCGCGAGATTTCTCGGCTGGTCCACGTCGCACCCGCGGCGCACCGCAATGTGATAGGCCAGTAGTTGCAGCGGAATGATTTCCAGTAACGGCGAAAGCAGCTCGGGCGCGGGTGGCAATTCAATAATGTGATCGGAGGCCGCGCGCGCCAGGTGATCGTTCTCCGTCGCGATAGTGATTACGATTCCGTCTCGCGCTTTCACTTCCTGGATGTTCGACACGCTTTTTTCGTAGCGCGTCATCGACGCGGGATCGGTTTCGTCGCGCGTGGCCAGCACGACTACCGGAAGATTTTCGTCGATGAGCGCGTTAGGGCCATGTTTCATTTCGCCGGCAGGGTAGCCTTCGGCGTGGATGTAGGAGATTTCTTTTAGCTTCAGTGCGCCTTCGAGCGCGATGGGGTAATGAATGCCGCGGCCGAGGTACAGAAAGTCGCTGTAGCGAAATAATTGGCGCGCGAGATTTTCATAAATTCCTTTTTCATCTGTTTGTAGTACCCGTTCCATTTTGTGCGGAATGCGAGTGATCTCCTGCATCAGCTTAATGGCGCATTGTGAGCTGACTTTTCCGCGGACTTGGCCAAGGTAACCGGCCAGCAGGAATAATGCGGTGAGCTGTGCAGTGAAGGCCTTGGTCGAGGCCACGCCGATCTCTGGGCCCGCGTGGGTAGGAATGGTCCCCGCGGCTTCACGGGTGATCATGGATCCGATGACGTTGCAGATGGCTACCGTGGGCGAACCCTTCAACTTGGCTTCGCGTTGCGCGGCGAGAGTATCTGCCGTCTCACCGGATTGGCTGATGCACACCGTTAACGTTCTGGAGTCCAGAATGGGGTCGCGATAACGAAACTCGCTGCCATAATCGACTTCCACGGGAATGCGCGCCAGACGCTCGATCATGAATTTGGCAGCCAGACCAGCGTGCCAACTGGTTCCGCAAGCGACGATACGCACATTTTCGAAGGTGCGGAACTGCTCCTCGGAGATTTTCATCTCATCCAGAAAGATTTTGCCGGTGTCTTGCGAAATTCTGCCCAGCAGAGTGTCGCGCACAGCGCGGGGCTGCTCGAAAATCTCTTTTTGCATGAAATGCTTGTAGCCGCCCTTTTCCACCATGATGGGATCCCACGCGACGTGCTGGGTGGGGCGTTCGACGGGGCGTCCGTCGTGATCCATGACTCTGACGCCGTCGCGCGTAAGCACCGCGATGTCGCCGTCAGCCAGGAAGAACATGTCCCGAGTGTGTTCCAGCAGCGCGGGGATATCGCTGGCTACGAAATATTCGCCGTCGCCCTTTCCGATTACGGAAGGTGGGCCGAGCCGGGCGGCCACGATTTTCATGGGTTCTTTGGCGGACAGGAACACCAAAGCGTAGATGCCGCGGAGTTCTTTGAGAGATTTGCGAACCGCTTCTTCGAGTGGAGTGTTGTTGGCGGTATGTTTTTCTACCAGATGTGCAACGATTTCGGTGTCGGTTTCCGTTACGAATTTGTGGCCTTCGCGCTGCAGTTGCTCTTTTAATTCCAGGTAATTCTCGATGATCCCGTTATGAACGACCACGATCTGCCCGCTGCAATCCCGGTGCGGATGAGCGTTTTCTTCCGTCGGGCGGCCGTGAGTAGCCCAGCGAGTGTGGCCGATGCCGTAGGTGCCTTCGATGGGGGATTTGGAAATGGCTTCTTCGAGGTTGCGGAGTTTGCCTGCGGCGCGCCGGATTTCGAGCTTGCCGTCCCTCGTGACTACAGCGATGCCGGCGGAATCATAACCGCGGTATTCGAGTTTCCGCAGCCCCTCGATGATGACCGGCACAACTTTTTTAGGACCGATATACCCGACAATACCGCACATAAAAGAGGCTCCGTTGATACTTCAAGGCTAACATGCGGCTAAAAAGTGGCAGACAAAATCCAAAACAACGTGTCGCGAATGAGGTTATCTATACTGGGTCAGCTTCCAGGGCCTCTGCCTTCTGAATCAGTCGATAATTTCGAATCGGTATTCTTCGATCACTGGGTTGGTTAGGACGTCCTTAGAGATGCGCTCGAGTTGGCCCTGCGCCTGTTCGCGGGTCCAGCCGGCGAGATCCAGTACAAAAAACTTCCCCTGCCGGACGTCCTTGACTTCGCCATAGCCCAAGCCGGCGAGCGCGTGTTGGATGGTTTGCCCCTGGGGGTCGAGCACGGTGCGTTTTGGCATGACCCAGACGTGTGCTTTCATTTGCTGATTATAACATTTACGTCTAGGCCGCAAGTGCGGCAGGCCGCGGCAGATTATTTCAGTGCGGAGGTGGCTTTCCCTCGGCGTTGCAGCGCGGTCTTGGCGTTGTCGTTGATGAATGCATATTCAAAGCTCATTTTCGCCAAGCGCTTTAGTTCCGCTTCCTGCAATCCCATTCGCTGTGCGTTTTGATATTCGGATCGCAGATTGGTGTGAAACATTGCCGGGTCGTCCGTAGAGAGGACCACTGGAATTCCGTGACGAAATAGCTGCGGCAATGGGTGCTGCTCGATTTGTGCTGAAGGAAGCCCCAGTTGCTTAGCTAGCGCCCCGGTCCTGATATTGCTCTGTGGACAAATCTCCAGAGGGATATGTCGGCGAGCCAGTAAATCCATCAACGATGGGTCGCGGACGGCAGCTATGCCGTGGCCGATACGTTCGACCCCTAGGATCTCGATGGCTTGCCGGATTTCTTCAGGGCCACCGGCTTCGCCGGCGTGCATCAGTTTGTGCAGGCCGATCACTTCGGCCTTTTCGTATACGGGACGGAATTCCTTGGCAGGGATACTCAATTCGTCGCCGCCGATTCCGAACGCCACGATGGACTTTGAACCGCATCGTTCCGCGGCTTCCACGACCTTCATGGCTGCGTCGGCTCCAAATTGGCGGACGGCGTCGAAGACGAAATTAAGTTCCAGTCCGCGGCTATGAAACGATTCGGCGGCTCGGACGATAGCCTCGAAGTTCTTTTCAGCCGATTGATGGCGCAGAAGCATGACCCCGACGGAGAGCGTAATTTCGGAATAAACGACGTTTTGAGCCAGCAACTGTTCGCCGAGGTCGTGTAGCGCCCGCGCGAAGTCCTCCGGAGCGCGAAGCAAGGAGGAAACCCACTTGAAGGTTTCAATGAATTCCAGAAAATCTCGATAGGCGTAATGCTGCAGAACTTGTTGTGTGGATGCCGGGACTCCGTATTTCGCGGCCAGCGCGCAGACCGTTTCCGGTTGCAGCGAACCCTCCAGGTGCAAGTGCAACTCAGCAAGGGGTAGCGCAAGAAAATCAGCGGGAAGGGAATGGAATTGTAGTTCCGGGTTCAATGGGGAAGTTGCGGGCGGCCAGCGTTAATCCAGGCGGTCAGCCAGTAGGACCCTACGTCCGTTGCCGCATCGGACAGTTGTCGTATCAAAATCACCGCCGCTGCGTTATAGAAGTGATCGAAGTACTCATCGTTGTAAGAATTTTGGCCACGTTTAGAGTTTCGGTCGGCTAGCAAAATTGTTTCCAGCCAACTGTGCGAACTCAGGCAAGCCTCAAAAGCATGGTCAGTGGGGTCGCTGATGTACGCGGCATCATTCGGCCGCATCGGAAAAAAAGACGAGTAGCGGTCGATCAACGTGGTACCGAAGCGTTCATTGATCCCGGTTTGGCCGGTGAGGTGACCATCGAAGTCGTCGGTAGTATTGAACGGGTCGTGGGCGTCGGCGACGTAATTGGCGAGAATCGCAGCATCGAGTTTGGCTTCGTCCCAATGCCCGGTCTTGATGTCCTCGGTTAGTTTCTGGCTGTAGACGCCGATTTGCCAGGGCAGCAACCCGTTGGCCTGCAGCTTGGTTTTTCCATATTTATTTACTGCTGCTTTGTAGTTTCGCGGCAGAGCGTCGAAAGGGAAGCGCCCGTACTTATCGAGGTACAAAAAGTGATTGTGCCGTTCCGCTGCCTTGGTCGCGATGGTATCGAGCGGGTCGGTGACGTGTTGAGACAAAAGCGCGCGGTTAGACTCGAAAAAACCACGAATATCTACCGGTAAAGTATCGATGGCTTTATTTACAACCAACTTGTTGCCGTTGCGGCCCCAGGCACGCGCGCTGTGCGGAATCACTACAAAGATCACCGCTACGCTGATGAACCGCGTACGACGAAACGTTGCTCTGTAGTGCGCCGGTGACATGACGGTATGCAGTCTCAGTGTGGGTCGCTCATTCTTTTACGGCCGGACTACCGCTCGCAAGGTGCTGCGCTTCCGGCCATAGTTGTAGTAAATCACAAGTCCGATAACCATCCACACAAAGAAACGAATCCAGTTGGTGATAGGCAAGCCAGCCATCAGCAGCAGGCACGTCAAAATCGTGAGGATCGGTGCTATTGGCCCGCCCGGAGCGCGAAATGCCCGCCGTCTTTCCGGTTCACGGTAGCGCAGAATCAAAACTCCTCCGGCCACCAAAGCGAACGCAAAAAGCGTTCCGATATTGGAGAGATCCGCCAGTGTTCCAATATCCAGCAAGCCTGCCGGAATGCCCACGACGATGCCGGCCATCAACGTTGAAAAATCCGGGGTTTGGAATCGCGGATGCACCCGGCTAAAAATCCTGGGCAATAATCCATCGCGGGACATAGCAAACCACACGCGCGCTTGTCCCAATTGAAAAACCAGCAGAGAGGAAATCATGCCCAGCAGTGCGCCGATCAGGACCACTAACCGCACTCCGGCGAAATGCAACTTTTTCAACGTGTTTACCACTGGTGCGGCATCGTCGAGCAGCGTCTGCCAAGGCACCAGGCCCGTTAACACCACTACCACTCCGATGTACAGCAGCGTGCAAACCACCAGCGTGGCAATAATTCCGATGGGCAAGTCGCGCTGCGGCCGCTTGCATTCTTCTGCGGCGGTCGAGACCGAATCGAATCCAATATAGGTAAAAAAAACAATCGAACCGCCCGTCAAAATACCGGGCCATCCATTGGGTGCGAACGGATGCCAATTGGCGGGATGCACCAGGCGGGCGGCAAATGCAATAAACACCAAAATAGCCGTAATTTTTAGCAACACCATGATGTTGTTGGCGCCGGCTGATTCGCGGATCCCGCGAATTAAAATTATGGTCAGCAGCATGACGATCAGGAATGCCGGGAAGTTAAATCCAAAATGCCAGCCGGGGCCAAGCAGCCTGTTGCCCTGAAAGTCTGACAAACCGGTGGGCAGGTACGCCGGGGAGATCCAGCGGGGACTCGGATGGATGCCAAAAAAATCCAGCAGGTCGACGATGTGCGCCGAAAATCCCACGCACACCGCCATGTTGCTGACCGCATATTCCAGAATTAAATCCCAACCAATGATCCATGCGACTAGTTCACCCATGGTTGCGTAGGTGTACGTGTAAGCGCTGCCTGCGATGGGAATCATCGCAGCCAGTTCCGCGTAACACACCGAGGCAAACCCGCAAACAATCGCCACCAACACGAACGACAGTGCTATCGCGGGGCCAGCGCCCGGCCGTCCAAAGGAAGCCGAATGGTAAATCAAATACTCCAGAAGGGGAGCGTTCAGGATGGACGAAGCTTGCAGGCGCTGCCCAGCGATCGCCGTGCCGATCACCGTGAAAATTCCCGAGCCGATAACCGCGCCGATGCCCAGTGCGGTGAGGCTGACCCAGCCCAACGATTTTTTTAATCCTACTTCTGCATTCTCAGAATCTGACAACAGCTGGTCGATGCTCTTGCAGCGTAAAAGATCTGATGCCACGCACACGCTCCAATCGCTCTTGGGTTCCCCAGGGCGATTGGACCAGGTGAATCCAATTCGCGGCGAGGATGGAAGGTTGATTGCGCCTCAATGTACCTTGCTAAGGCAGTAGACGCAACAACGCCGCTGGTGCCCGTCGCGCAAAATCTTAAGCCAGTTCGAGTTGTGCGTAACGCTCGATAAATTTTTTCGTACCGCGGCCCGGAAAACTCACTGACACACGCCTGTCTTCATCGTCCCCTTCGACGCCCACAACCGTTCCCGTACCGTACGTCGGATGCCGAACTTTTCGTCCCAGCATCGGATTGGAATCCGCTCCCCGCTTTAATGGCGGTCGTGTGAATGAGCTAGGACTACTTTGTCGTCGCTGTGATGACGGCACTGGTTTCATCCCGCTACGCACGCGCTGCAAGAACTCTTCGGACGAGTAGGAATATTCCGGATCAAGCTCGTAACGCCTCTTCTCGCCGATTTCCGACATGGACCCGCGAACGGTATCCACCAACTCGCTCGGAATTTCCGTTAAAAACCTGGACTGTATCGACGCCCGCATCTGTTGCTCATTTCCAAAAACACGCCGGTACACCGCGCGGCTGAGCGTGAGCGATTTCCGCGCCCGGGTCATGCCTACGTAACAAAGTCGCCGCTCTTCTTCGATGCCTTTCTCTTCGTTCAACGAGCGGCTATGGGGACAGATGCCTTCTTCAAGCCCCGTCAAGAACACGTGATCGAACTCCAGACCCTTGGTGCTATGCAGTGTAATTAACGTGACGCCCGGCTTGCCTTCGAAGGAGTCAGCGTCGCTCACCAGTGCCGCGGCATCCAGAAAGTCCGCAAAAGTTTCACCCGCGTCCATACTCTCGGCCACCGCACGCGTCAGTTCTTCTAGGTTTTCAATGCGCGCGACGTCGTCAGGCGTGTTGCGATCCTTTAGCATGTCCATGTAACCCGTTTCGTCGAGAACGGTGCGAAGAAAATCCGCGGGTGCTTTTTCCGGTAGCGCGGATTGCAACTTCGCGATCATCTCCTGAAATACCCGCAACGGTGTCACCGCGCGCCCGCCCGCCGCTCCGGAAACAAACTTGCCAATCGCAGCCCACAGCGAATCGCCATCCACGCGGGCCGTTTCGCGCAAAGCATCCAAAGTGGTTTTCCCGATGCCGCGCGGCGGAACATTTAGTACCCGAAGCAGCGACACGTCGTCATCCGGATGCATCGCCAGCCGCACATACGCGAGCGTATCCTTAACTTCAGAGCGATTATAAAAACTGAAGCCTCCTACCAGCTTGTATCGCAATCCCCGCCGCCGAAAAGCCTCCTCAAACGCGCGTGATTGAAAATTGGTGCGGTATTCGACGGCACACGTCTGCGAGGGATCATCGCCGATGATGCGTTCGAGTTCGCTGGCCACGAATTCCGCTTCGGCCTGCGCGTCGCGGGCTTCGTAATAACGAAGGTTCGATCCTTCGCCATTCTCGGCCCTAAGTGTCTTGCCCAGGCGTTCGGGATTATTAGCAACTACCGCGCCAGCGGCGTTCAGGATTTGCTGCGTGGAGCGATAATTCCGCTCCAGCTTGATCACCTTGGCGGCTGCGAAATCCCGCGAAAAACTAAGCAGAATCGAAACGTCTGCGCCGCGCCAACGGTAAATCGATTGATCCTCGTCGCCCACCACGCACAGATTGTGTTGCGGGCCGGTCAGCAGCCTCAGCAAATCATATTGCACGCGATTGGTGTCTTGATACTCGTCGACCAGAATATATTGGAAGCGGGCCTGCCACTTCCCTCGCACCTGGGGAGATTCGCGCAGCAGCTTTACAGTTCGTAGCAGCAGGTCATCGAAGTCCAGAGCCGCGCTTTGCTTCAATTGCTTTTCGTACGCGGCGAAAATGTCGGCTACGAGCCTACCGTTTTTGTCGATGGCTTCGGCTCTAATCGACTCCGGCCTGTTTCCATGGTTTTTCGCGTGACTGATGCGGCTCAGCACATTCCTGGGAGTCAGCGCATCGTCATCAATCCTCAGAGTCGCCATCACCAACTTGACGGCGGCGAGTTGATCGTCGTCGTCGTAAATCACGAAATCGCGCGGCAGCCCTGCGTTCACTGCTTCACGTCGCAAAAGCCGCGCGCACAACGAATGAAACGTGGAAAGCCATGGCGAAGACGGCGGCACTCCCGCGCGTAGCAGCAGATCCGATACTCGTGTCCGCATTTCCTGGGCGGCCTTGTTGGTGAAAGTTACCGCCAGGATGGCTTCGGCCGGAACGCCGTTGGCAATCAAGTTAGCCATGCGGAACGTGATAGCGCGGGTCTTGCCGGTGCCAGCGCCCGCCAGGATCAGTAAAGGGCCGTCCGTGGTTTCTGCCGCGATTCTTTGTTCCGGATTTAATTCTTCGAGCAGGCTGAGCATTTGGCCGTGAGATTCAGAAATATTTTGCACATCTCATCGTAGCCGACCATTTCGGTGCGCGCAAACAGAGATCTGTTCATAAAATTACTGTTGAACAAAATTGTAATGCGTGAAAAAAAAGGAAGCCTACTTCGCGCCGGACTTGTTCAACTCAATTTCAAAATACGTCAGCGAACGGTTATTCTCCATTGCCAGGACGTCCGGCACATACAAGCGCGCCCCATTCAATAAATCGAATTGTCCCTGAAGATCGAAATACAAAAGCCCTTGAACGGAGCTGTGCGGAGCAATCACGTTCGCCGGAACACCAGCAGCTTCCGCTTGCTGTTGAAGTTCCGTCCAACGCTTGTCATTGTTATGAGGGATGCTTACCGGAAGAGAGATCTTCGATCGCGACTTCGACGGGTCTTTTCCACCGGGTTTCAATACTTCGTCTGCGACCTGCGCGGGCGTCAAAGCCTGCACTTCCTGTCGATGGTCCTCGTCAATCTGGAACGATAAACGGATACGATCCAGGCTGACTTTCATGCTTTCGTTCGAATCATTACGAAACACCACGTGCATGGCCACTATTCCCGCGGCAAAAGGGGATTTCTTTGGGAATTTCTCTTTGTATAAAGCGGCGTCCATCCAAGGCTGCGCGGAGATCGTGAGCCCTTCATGTGTCTCCAGGGCTGCTGTTTTCAATGAGGCCCCCTGGCCCCCAGATTGTTGCGCACCGGCATAGCCTCCAGCCATCAAACACGCGGCCAGAAAGGGAACTGCCCCGGATAAGTTCCGCATCGAGTTATAATAAACCTTTCTCATCTGACGCCTTCGATTCCAGGGCGATGTACGGGGTTGCCCCCGCGCTGCCACACTTTAACACCTGCGGGGCAAACAGACCGGAGCCGCATTTAGTGTATTTCATCTACAGCTTTCTTCTGGGTATTGCTGCTCTTGCGCTCACCCCGTACTGGCTTGTGCAGGGGCTGCGCCACGGAAAATATTTCTCAAATCTCCTCGAACGCCTCGGCTTTTCCTATCCCTTTTTCAAACAAGCCACAGGTCGCCAAGGCGCAATTCTCTTGCACGCTGTCTCTGTCGGTGAAGTCCTGTCGGGAATATCGTTGGCTCGCAGGTTAAAGGAAGCATACCCGAATCGCCAACTAATCATTTCAACGACCACCATCACCGGAAATGTATTGGCTCGCGAGCGCATGCCTTTCGCCGATGCGGTCATCTACTTCCCGTTGGATTGGGCATTCTGTGTCCGGCGCGCATTGGATGCCATCGAGCCTTCCCTGGTCATCATCCTTGAAACGGAAATCTGGCCTAATTTTCTACGTCAGGCCCTTCGCCGCAACATTCCTGTACTTTTCGTTAGTGGCCGCATTTCTGATCGCTCGTTCCTTCGCTACCAGAAATATCTTGGCGCCTTTGGAGTTTTCCTGCGTCCTTTTCTCAAGAGCGCTCTCGCTAATCCCAGCATGTTCCTGATGCAAAGCGAAAAAGATGCCGAACGCATCCGCCTTCTCGGCGCACCCGCCGATCGTGTCCGAGCCAGTGGCAATCTGAAATACGATCTGGATCTCCCCGCTCCCACCGCTGTTTCGAATTGGTTGGCGTCCGAGGTGGCGCGGAGTGGCCGGACTCCCGTGATTGTGGCGGGTAGCGTGGTGGCCACGGAAGAACCGCTGGCGCTCATCGCCTTCGGCACGTTGCAGGGCGAGTATCCGAATGCGCTGTTGGTGCTGGCACCGCGCAAGCCGGAACGATTCGACGACGCGGCCGACTTCATACACGAATCTCGCCGCAAATTTTTAAGGCGTTCGCAACTGGCTACTCAAAGCTCGACGAATGGCGATCATTCCGGGGTTACAGAGATTCCCAAGGATGTCACGGTGTTGCTGTTGGACAGCATCGGTGAATTGGCCTCTCTGTATCGCTGCGCTGATGGCGTATTCGTGGGCGGTTCTCTGGTGCCGTCCGGCGGCCATAATATCCTGGAGCCTGCGGCCTTCGGCAAAATTCCGGTGTTTGGGCCCTCGATGGAGAATTTTTCGGAGATCGCAGCGCGCTTTGTATCCGCGGGAGCCGCAGTGCAGGTGGAGAGCCCCGAAGACGCAGGGGTGGCGTGGATTGAGTTTTTCCGTGAGCCGGAGCGCATGCGAAAAATGGGTGACTGTGCGCGGGCCTTGGTCGAAGACAGTCGTGGAGCTACGGATCGTGCACTCACGATGATCTCGGGATTCTTGAATGAGCAAGGTGCGCCGCGGCGATGAAGCTTTCGCGGCCCCTTCGCATTTTGTTGTGGCCCGCCTCCAAACTCTACGGTGTCGGCGTTTCGATTCGAACACGGCTCTACGCCCATGGCTGGCTAAAACAAAAACGCCTGAAGGCCTCGGTCATCAGCGTAGGCAATTTATCGGTTGGGGGCACCGGCAAAACTCCGTTTGTAATCTGGCTGGCGGAAAAACTCCTCGCGCAAGGCCAGCGAGTCGCTATCCTCACCCGTGGCTATCGCGGGGCCGCCGGTAGCAGCGACGAAGTCGAGCTCATGCGTTCACGATTACAAAATCGCGTAATCTTTGGAGTGGGCAAAAATCGTTTTGCCCAAGGCCAACGCATCGAATCACACCAAGCCATCGATATCTGCTTGCTCGACGACGGTTTCCAACATCTCAAATTAGCCCGCGATCTCGATATCGTGCTGGTGGACGCCTCGCGCCCCATGGCGCAACCGCTGCTTCCCGCTGGTGCAATGCGCGAACCGCTCTCCGCGCTAGCCCGCGCCGGGATCATCGTCTTTACCCGCACCGAAAATACCGCCGGAGCGAAAGAAGCCATCCAACGCTTATCGAACTTGCCGATTTTTGCTGCCTCCACTCGCTTGCTCGGTTTTCGCCGCGTCGGCGGTGATGGCTTCCTACAAACCGTCGCAAACCTTGGCAGCGGCCCCTTTTTTGTTTTTTGCGGCATCGGTAATCCAGAAGCATTTGAGCGCGATCTTCAGCGCTGGGGCATAATGCCCGCTGGCCACATGTTTTTTCCCGACCATCACCACTACACACTCGAAAACCTGCAAGCCATCGAACGGGCTGGGGCACGGCTCGGGGCCAAGGCGCTGCTGACCACGGAAAAAGATTCTTGGAATCTGCAGGACGCGCAGTTTTCCGGTTTGCCTGTTTTTGTTTCCGTCATCGATCTGGAAATAACTGGCGAAACGGAATTCCTCGCCGCCATCAACGGTGCGCTTCAAACCCGCGGTGCCCGCGCATGAAAATTCTCATCCGCGCCACCAATTGGGTTGGCGACGCCATTATGGCGTTGCCGGCTATCCGCGCTATTCGTAATCGCCCAGACGCCAACATCTCGATTTTGGCCCGCTCCTATGTGGCCGACATCTACCGCGATCAAAACGTGGCCGATGAGTTGATCATCTATGACCATCGCGGCAAACATGCCGGAATCCAGGGCCGCGAACGCCTCGCGTCCGAGTTACGGTCCGGCGGCTTCGATGTCGCTATCCTCCTGCAAAACGCCTTCGATGCTGCCTGGCTCACATGGCGCGCAGGCGTCCCGCAGCGCATCGGTTATGCGCGCGACGGCCGCAGCATCCTGCTGACCAAAGCCGTCCCGGTGCCCAAGCCCGGCGAAATCCCCGCGCACGAAAAATTTTATTATCTGGAATTGCTTCGCCGCAGTGGCTGGATCGATTACATCCCGGATGAACCCTTCATCAAACTGCACGTTGCTGAATCCAGCCGCACGCGTGCAACCGCTCAACTCGCAGCCGCAGGTGTTCGTCTCCACGCCATCAAACTTGCCATTGGAGCCGGAGCCTCCTATGGCTCGGCAAAATGCTGGCCGCCCTCGCGTTTCGCGGAATTAGCTAACCAACTTCAGGCGCAATGGGACGCCGACGTGATACTTTTTGGTGCCGCCGGTGAAACAGATGTTTCCTCGGCCATCGCTTCCGAAATGAAACGCGCCCCCATCGACCTCACCGGTAAAACTACCGTCGCTGATCTGCCCGCGCTTCTTTCCCACTGCCATGTTTTTATTGGCAACGATTCAGGCGCCATGCACGTTGCCGCCGCCGTCGGGCTTCCCGCCATCGCAATATTCGGGCCCACCGATCCAGTCGGCACCGCGCCCGTGACGCCCCGCCACACCATCGTTCGTCAGCAGCCCTATTGCAGCCCTTGTTTTCTTCGGCGTTGTCCCATTGACCATCGATGCATGACCCGCATCACCACCAGCGAAGTGGAAGCCGCCGTCGATCCCTGGCTGGCGTCCGTCGTGGTGGAGCGTGTCTGATCACTGCCTAAAACCCGCCGTTTTTCTCGATCGCGATGGCACCATCTCCGAAGAAGTCGGCTACTTGAATCACGTTTCTCGTTTTTATATGTTTCCCTTTGCGCCGGCGGCCATCCGTAAATTTAATGAGCGCGGCCTTCTCGTCTTCGTCATCACCAATCAATCCGGAGTCGCCCGTGGATACTACCCAGAATCTCTGGTGCACACGGTTCACAATTTGATGACCCAGCAGTTGACTGCAGCCGGAGCGCACCTTGACGGCATCTATTATTGCCCTCACACCGCCGCCGATGCTTGCGCGTGCCGAAAACCCGGCCCCGGCATGTTGCATCAGGCCTCCGCTGAACATGGCGTCGACTTGACGCACTCTTTCGTGGTTGGGGACCGCCATAGCGACGTGGAGTTAGCTCACCACGTCGGCGCTCGCAGTATCATGGTGCGCACTGGATATGGCGAAGGTGAAACTCTCTGGCATGCGTCAAAGTGGAAGTTGAAGCCCGATTTCATCGCCGCGGATTTAACCGCGGCAGCAGATTGGATCCTGGAGCAAACCAATTGAAGAGTAAATCTCAACAAACAACTGCTCCTCCATCAGTTGATTTGCGCGCCCTCGCCGAATACGTCGAGCAATTTTCGTCGAAGACCATCGTAGTCTTGGGTGATTTCGTCGCCGATGTGTTCGAATTCGGCGAAATTTCTCGTGTCTCTCGCGAAGCCCCGGTACTCATTCTTCGTCATCGCGAAACGCAACTCGTGCCAGGGGGTGGCGCAAACGCCGTAAATAACCTCGCTGACTTGGGAGCCAAGGTGCTTCCCATCACAGTTGTTGGCGACGATTCCAACGGCGACGCCTTGATTCAATATTTCCGCCAGAAAAAAGTGGATGCTTCACGCATTCTACGCGTCAAAAACTGGTGTACCCCCACCAAGACTCGCTTTTTGGCCGGCTGGACGCACACAGTCGGTCAGCAGGTTCTGCGCGTCGACCGCGAACCGCAAACGCCATTACCAGAGGAAGCCCGCAAAAAACTAAGTCAATTTTTATTCAACGCAATAAAATCCGCCGACGCGTTGGCGATCTCTGACTATGGTTTCGGCGTTGCCACTCCCGCGCTGGCCTTCGAAGCTTCCTCCAAAAGAAAATTGCGGTTACCCACCACCCTGGACGCTCGCCATAATTTGCATGCCTACAGCCGCTCACGAATCACTACCGCAACCCCCAACGAAGCAGAACTGGAATCCCAGCATCACACTTCCATCGGCGAAAATTTTGAAGAGCTTGCCCGGGCTGGGCACGCCACATTCTCCGCGATGAAACTAGATTCTTTGCTTGTCACTCGAGGTCGCCACGGCATGGCTCTTTTCGAAGCCGGTAAACGCCTCACGCACATTCCAGTCCATGGCAGCGACCAATCCGTCGACGTAACCGGCGCGGGCGACACCGTCCTTGCGACCTTTACCTTAGCCCTCGCATGTGGCGCCTCGCCGCTCGAGGCCGCTCATCTCGCCAATATCGCAGGCGCCTTGGTGGTCATGAAGCGCGGAACCGCCACGGTGACGCGCGCCGAACTCTTGGCTGCCATTCACGACCAGGTGGCCGGAGTTTCTGCCTAGCCTATGCGCTCATCGGAATCGAAAATCGTTTCGCGTCAAAAACTGAACTCCCTTGTCGCCGAGCATAAAAAGCGCGGTCAGAAGGTAGTATTCGCTAACGGTTGCTTCGATATCTTGCACGTCGGCCATGTCCGATATCTGGAGGCCGCGCGCCAGATCGGCGACATCCTGATCGTCGCCGTAAACAGCGATGCCAGCGTAGGAAGCCTGAAAGGTCCCGGACGCCCAATCCTGGATGAATCTGCTCGAGCAAGCCTCGTGGCCGCGCTTCGAGCCGTCGATTACGTGGTGATCTTCAGCGAACAAACCGTCGCACCACTGCTCCGCGATTTACTTCCAGACATCCACGCCAAAGGCACCGATTACTCTGCCGACACCGTGCCCGAGCGCTCCGTCGCTAGGGCCCTTGGCATTCAAGTCGCCATTGTCGGCGATCCCAAAAATCATTCTACCCGTGCGTTGTTATCCTCTCTGCGCAAGGCCCCGCATGGCTGAGCGCCGCTTCCTGGTCGTGCGCCTCGGGTCTCTCGGCGATATCGTGCACACATTCCCAGCAGTAGCCGCGTTGCGCGAATCTTTTCCCACTGCGGAAATTGTCTGGCTCACCCACGCGCGTTACAAACAGCTGGTGCAGACCAGCGGTTTGGCCTCCAAAATATGGACCACTGAAACACGTGCGATATCTTCGCTCATGAAAACTATTCGCGAAATTCGCGCCGCGTCGTTAGACACCGCCATCGACTATCAGGGCCTCTGGAAATCCGCGAGCTTGCCGTTTCTGAGCGGTGTAAAACGCCGCATCGGATTTTCGTCAGAGTCTGTCAGAGAATTTGCCGTGCCGCTCCTTTACACCGATCGTGTCCACGCCGCCAGCACGCACGTCGCCGATCAAAACGGGGAATTGTCTAAACGCGCCGGAGCCCAAAACGCAGTCGCAAATTTCCGCCTCCATCCGCCGCCCTTGCAACCCAAAGAACTCTCCAAGTATTTGCCCAGCGACGGGATGAAGCCTTACGTCGTTCTCAGTCCCGGAGGCGGCTGGCGTTCCAAGTGCTGGCCCCCCGAACGGTTCGGCGAGCTATGTAAAAAAATATTCCAGTCGTTATCGCTTCGCTGTCTCATCAATTACGGCCCGGGCGAGGAAGATTTGGCCACCAAAATTCGCGCCGCAAGCGGTGACGCTGATCCCGTGCTCTTCAACGGGGAACTCGGCCCGCTGATGTCCCTTTTGCGTAGTGCCGTTTGCGTTGTGGGCGGCGACACCGGCCCGCTTCACCTTGGCGTTGCCTTAGGCACGCCAGTAGTAGCTCTGTTCGGCCCTACAGATCCTGCGCGAAACGGCCCTTATCGCCACACGAGCAGCTCTCCAACCGCGGCTCAATCTCCGGATCGCCAGGACATTGTTCTCCGCGGTCCAAACGTAATAACCACTCACAGTCGCCAGGACCGCACGCATCCGTCCATGCTGGAAATTCAAGTTGAAACCGTTTTCGAAGCCGTGCGCCGTGTCGTCGAGGCCCACAGATGAGTTCGGCAGGCGCGTTTTTCGCGCGGTGGCGAGTTCGCCTGGGCTACCCGCTGGCAATCGCAGTCTTATTCTTTGCTCGACCGAATCCTCGCAGCATTTTGTATGGCGCGCTAGTCGGCCTGGTGGGTCTGGCCCTGCGCGCCTGGGCCGCAGGCTATCTCCACAAACAGGAAGTGCTTACCGTCACAGGTCCATACGCCTACACACGCAATCCGCTCTACTTGGGTAGCGCGGTGCTCGCCTTGGGCGTGGCGATCGCAACTCGTTCATGGATCTCGTCCATTTTGCTTGGCGTGTATTTCGCCGTCTTTTATTCCATGGTAATGCGCCGGGAAGAAAACGAACTACGCCTCCGTCATGCTGAGAATTTTGATCGTTACGCCGCCGCCGTGCCGCTCTTTTTTCCCAGGGTATCTCCTGCCAAACTTTCAGTGAATGGCAGCGCGGCATTCTCGACCGTTCAATATAAGAAAAATCATGAATGGCAAGCTGCCGTCGGTTTTTTGCTATTGCTGATTGTTCTGGTTCTGATTTGGCGCTTGCGCGCGTTTTGAACTAATCACCGCCGGCAAATATCGCAGCGGTGATTTCAGGTTAATTTTCCCGGCGTCCGCAATGCAAACCGCCTTGACGCCCAGCATCGCCAGCACAACAGGGACGCCACAGCCGCGACGACAACACGTGAGCGCCAGGCGAAAACAAAACTGACCAGCAGGGAAGTAGCGGCACTACAGAGAGGGAATGGAACGAATCCGTGAGAACTACGATGAGGGATTTCCAAACCCGGGCCGCAGACGATCCCCAAGGCAAATGCCGTGGCGATCGCAACAGCCGGCAGTTTCATGGAACTCTTCGCAATCGAACCAGCGTTTCAATGTGAAATGTCTGCGGAAACAAATCGAACATGGCCATCTCGGTAATTTCGTAGCGATTGCTAACGCCGGTAGCGCTGTTCCCGCCCACTTCACCGCCAACTCCGTTGCCCGATTGAGTGCCCGCTCCAACGCCCACTTCGCTCGACGTCCCGCGAGATTTTCGTTGTGACCCCGTCAACACCGCCAAATCCCTCGCCAACGTCGAAGGGTCGCAGGACAAATACACAATCTCCGCAGCTCCCAAGGATGCAAGAGCCGCAGCCGCCGCAGTTCCAAGCCCCGCTCTAGGCGGGTCCAGAACAACAAAATCCGGCCGCTCTGTAGTGTTTTTCAAAAACTCTTCCGCATGCTCATTGTGAGAAACAACATCTACGCCGGCGTTCTTTGCATTGGCAAACAAATCTCGCGTAGCGGCAAGATTGGCGTCCACACTCACGACCCGTTCGAACGTCTGCGCCAGCGGCAAAGTGAAAAATCCCACTCCCGCGTACAAATCCAGAGCGAGATCCCCCTTCGCACCGTCCGTCACCGCTTTGAGCAGGCCCTCAGTCAGAAACCGATTCACCTGAAAAAAAGACAAATGGCTGACCTGGTACATGAATCCACTAACTTCGTGCACCAAAAATCCAGGTCCCGTCAGTTCGAACCGGTCCTTCTTCTGGTCCAGCAGCAACAAACTTTCAAGCCGCGGCAGCTCCTTTCGAAACAGGCCAGCAATCTCTTCAGCTGGTGCCGGGAATTTATCGAATGCCACATTAAGCGCGACTTTCTTGTCCGCCGAATCGGTGAACGCCTCTATCTCCAGAATTCCCACCGGCAATTTCCCGCCTCGCGCCATTTCCTGCAACAACGTGAACGTCTCCAATAATCTCGGCGACAGTATTGGACAAGTGTCGATCGGCAAAATCATCGAACTTTCCGGCAAGAAATACCCCAGAGCCCGCGGCATGCCGCTCCGTACCGCCCACTGCGCCCGGTTACGGTAACCGTAGGGTTCGCCCGAATGTGCAGTGATCTCCCCATTCCACTGAACGCCGCCCAGCCGCGAAAGCGTCTCGCGCAAAATCTCGATTTTCAGCCGCACCTGCTCTGCCGCGGGAATATGCTGATAGTGGCATCCGCCACAAACCTGAAAATGTGGGCAGGAAGGCGCTATCCGTTCCGTGGAAGGCGAAGTCACTTCCACCAACTTGGTCCAAATCAATTTTTTCTTTTTGGTCTTGGTAGCCGCGCGCACACCCTCGCCAGGCAACACATAAGGAACAAACACGGTGTTCCCGTCGGCATGCGTCAATCCGTCACCGCCATAAACAAGCTTCTCAATTGATAATAATAACTCATCTGACATAGTTAGGCCTCTATTTTACTGTGATCACTCTGGACGCAGCCGTCTCAACACGCGCAGAAAAAATGTGGGCATCGAAAGTGTAACCGACACGTCTTAAAAAAGCCCGTCGATGTACAATACTCAGTACCGCCCAGAAATCGTGGTGTCCGATGATGAGCCAACACCCGTCTTTTCGAGTCGTTCTTTATCTTGCTTTGGTCCTGGCGCTTTCTGGAATGCTCTTCGCGCAAAGCACCAGCAAAATCCTGGTTGTAAACGGTAAAGCCGCCGGTCCGGGCGTCCGGCAAATCAACGGCCGCTTGTACGTCGACCTGGAGACCCTCGCTCAGGCCACTAACGCCGTCTTCACCGTTGAGCCCCGTCGTGTCCTGCTTAACATACCTCCCTCGGATGCCAGCGGCGCTGCCGCGACTGACGATTCCGCGCAGAATTCACAAAAACTGTCGCGCGACTTTTCATCCGCAGCTATAGCCGCCGTGGCTGCCATCCGCGAGTGGCGTGTGGCCGTCCGCGCTATGATTCTCTACGGACTGGCCGTCAGCGATTCCTGGGTACAGACCTATCATCGACAGACATTGGACGCCCTGGAGCAAGCAGCCATCGCTGCCTCCACCGAGGCCGATAAGGATGCGCTTCAACTATTGCGCAACGAAGCCGACATGATGACTGCCTGGGCTCACCAAGTGGAGACAGACCGCCAGGAACTAAATGCTGCGAAAGTCGTAGATCCGAATGCCCTGCAGGATGATCTAACTCTTGCGAAAATTCAAAAGTGCAGCCAGTTCCTGAATTCCATGATTCTCAGCGGTACTTTCAACGACGACACTAGTTGCCACTAACAAAATTTCGCCGAACTGCATTCGATAAGCTCGCTAGTTAAGAAGTAAGATGGCCATATCGACCCCACCCTCTGAGCGGACTGGGTAGCACTAGCGAGGAGCGCGGACGTTCCAAAATCGAAAAACCTGCTGTATATTACCCGCAATTCGATTTGTTGTTCCAACCGGGGGATCAATGAACTTTTTGTCACGATTGCCAGATCATTTCGTAAGCAAGGCGCTCGCTGCCACAGCAGCGATTGGATTTCTAACGCTCGGCGCGGCTTCCAATCTGCGCGCTGATCGATATGAATCGTGCCATCGTCGAATCGCAAAAGCCGATCACAACCTGCATGAAGCCATCGAGCACCATGGGTATCGAAGTCCGCAAGCCGAACACGCACGCCACAACTTGCATGAAGCTCGCGAGCATTGCTGGAGTAGCTATCACAGGTGGTGGGATGAGGACGAGCATCGCTGGCGCACAGAACGCGACTGGGGCGACGAGGATCACGAACACTATCGCCGCCCTTGAGTACGACGACAGACCAGCGGTAACACACTCGATGCATCTGGTCTTAACGCTACACCGATCTCGCACAAGCGATGACGCGTGGGGTGCTGCCGGGTCCCGGTTTGCATGGGGTCGCGCACGTTACTTAACCTCTCAATAACCTCTTGAAACCATTGGTTGGAGGACCGCAACGTACTCAAAGTTGAACATAGTCTTCCGCTTTGAACTCCACAGGGCCTCCGTTTCTAGTTCTGTTGAAGCTCAGAAGAACGAGGAAATTAAATAAATGAACTTCGCCGGGAGAGTCGCGCTGATCACCGGTGCGGGCAGTCCCCTTGGGATAGGTTTCGCTACGGCGCGGCTCCTGTCACAAAATGGGGCAAGAATCGCAATCACTTCCACGACCGATAGAATCAAAGAGAGGGCTGACGAACTCGCCACAGAGAATGCCGACGTATTTGCTTTGCCCGCAGACCTGCGCGATCACGCGAGCACTCACATGCTGGTTCGTAAAATCCTCACACGCTATGGCCATATCGATATCCTTGTAAACAATGCGGGCATGACGCAGGTCAGCAATCCTGATCAGACTCTCTCGCTAACCCTAGGCGAGCTTACCGAAGCGGACTGGGATTACAGCATCGCGCTCAACCTCAAGACCACTTTTAATGTCACGAAAGCCGTACTGCCGTCTATGCTCACAGCAAACTATGGTCGTATCGTGAATGTCTCGTCAGTCACCGGGCCGCTCGTCAGCAATCCTCGCGCAACGGCCTATAGTGCGGCCAAGGCTGGTATGGTAGGGCTGACCCGCAGCCTCGCACTCGAGGTTGCTCGCAAGGGAATCACCGTGAACGCTGTGGCCCCCGGATGGATTGAAACCGCGTCCTCAACCCCGGAGGAAATCACCGCCGGTAAGCATACCCCGGTCGGCCGTCCTGGCCATCCTGACGAAGTCGCCTCTGCTATCGCCTTCCTCGCGTGCGAATCCGCATCCTACGTCACCGGGCAGGTGATCGTCGTCGACGGCGGCAATACCGTCCAGGAATACAAAGGCCCGCCCGATCTTTACTACTGACAGTTCTATCGGAAGGCGCGGCAGTCTTTGGGGGGAACCAAGGTCGAGCGGAGAATTCCAGGCGGGCTAACCGAATAACGGCTTTCAGTTGTACGGTGACGCGATTAACCAGGTACCGGCTTCGCTCCGTTCCGGTAGCAATCACCTGGTTAGTAATGGAACTCTCGTGATCCGGCCGTCCCTACCCCTGTACCAAACCTGTTCCTCAAACAGATTGACTTGAACTGCTCACGACTATAATTTATTGCGCACAGCAACCCCAGCTCAATCTAAGAACGGCCCACAACACCTACCTTCATCCCCGCGGTCGGTTGGTACAACTGCGCGATTGAATCGACCGAAAGAAGGACCGTAACATGGACGAAAAAGACTTCCACGGTGTTAATAAGAACGAGCTTCCGCAAATTAAAGTGGCCAGTCGAAGCGATTCGCCAGGCTGCTCTGACGCGCCGTCTTCAGGCAGCCGTCGCAAGTTCCTCGGAAACGTAAGCACAGCAGCGGTTGTCGCTATGAGCTCCGGTGCGATCGCTTTGGAACCGCTGTTAGGTTCCGATCACTCCTCAGCGAGAGCGGAAGAGAAAGGTTTGAGCGGAGCCGCCCGCGCCGACGAGTCACGGGAGATCCGCGTCAAAGCCGCAAACCGCGAACGAGCGGTCCCAATCCCGCACCACCCGACAAGCGGCGATGAAAACCGCTATGCCGATCAATCGGGCACCTACACTAAGGGTCTTCCGCACGACACATTTGGGCGGGTGGATTTGAATGCCTTCGCAACCCTTGTTACCGCGCTGAACAGCGGCGATCATGAAGACTTCGAGAAGATCATCATGGGCGGGACGCGTACTCTTAACTGCCCGCAAGGCGGGTTCGCCTTCGACTTAGAGGGCACCGATGCCTACCAGTTTGGCGCACCACTCGTGCCCGCAGCCCCCGCGGCAGCCAGCGATCTGAGCGCCGTGGAACTACTTGAACACTACTGGGCTTCCCTGCTGCGAGACGTTCCGTTTACTCAGTATGCTTCGAACACCGCCGCCATTCATGCGGCCCAGGAAACCTCTGGACTGGCGGTCTACCAAGGTCCAAGGAACGGCGGCGGCATAGTTACCCCGGACTTGCTGTTCCGCGGTGCTTTCCCGGGCGAAACACTGGGTCCATATATTTCCCAGTTCTTCATTAAGCCGACGTCCTTGGGCCAACAACCCATAGGCCAGCAGCAGACGACCTATCTGGCGGACGTCGACTATATGATCGGCTTCAGCGATTGGCTGACCGTCCAGAACGGCAACGTCACCGGCCTAGCTAACCAGATTGATCCGCAATTGCGCTTTGTGCATAGTGGCAGGGATCTTGCCGCCTGGACTCACAATGACGTGCTGTATCAGGCGTATTTCGTGGCGTTCCTCGTGCTCAATACCATTAGGGCACCCTTGAACCCAGGTAACCCCTATATTGGCTCGAGAACGGAGAACGGCTTCGGCACGTTTGGTGGGCCGGACTTCGCGTCTACGCTGGCGGAAGTGGCTACGCGTGCCTTAAAGGCCGTGTGGTACCAGAAATGGCAGGTCCATCTGCGGCCTCGCCCAGAGCACACGGGTGGACTCGTCCACTTGATCAAGACCGGGCAAGGCGCGAACACCACGGCCAAACTGAGCAACCTCATCCTGAACTCGCAGGGACTTCAGCAAAGCTACAACAAGTATAAGACTTGGCTGCTTTCGCAGGCCTTTCCCGAAGGCTCGCCGATGCACCCGGCCTACCCGACCGGGCACGGAGTGGTTGGCGGCGCCTGCATTGCTGTCTTGAAGTTTTTCTTCGACGGCACCTTTGTGGTTCCAAATCCTGTGGTGCCCGCGGACGATGGCCTCTCACTCGATCCCTACACCGGCCCTGACGCGGGCCAGCTCACGGTCAATGGCGAGCTGAACAAGCTTGGGCACAATGTCAGCTTCGGTCATGGAATCCACGCCGGTATCCATTGGCGTACCGACACCGACGTCTCATTGAAGCTCGGAGAGGCCGTGGCGCTCCGGATCCTTCACGACAGGGCGCAGACATACAACGAGAAGTTCACCGTCCAGCTGACCAAGTTCGACGGGACAACTGCCACAATCTCCAACCAGTAACTCTTGCAAGCAGGGCGGTCCGAAAAACGGGCGTCTCCTGGTTCTTTTTGTTTTTCTCTATATTCCCTCGCAACCAGACTCCGGTGTATATGTACTACCTAGTATGGAAGGGGCCGGTTACTTCTCTAATTTGACGCTGTAAATAACTAGGAAGAACTGGAATCGATCAAGTTGCTACCTTTGGCGCTTCCTGCTGCTGTTATCAGGAGGCAGCCGATTGCTAGGATTCGAAAGGTCACGCAAACACTATTTTTCGCCGAACGCTGACCTGTGAAAGCTCGTTAGCACCAAGTCGGCGTCACGGTGATTTTAACTTTCAAATATATCTATCACCTCGTACAGATGAAAATCCGGCTTGGATAGTTCCATCAGTGGTTTCATAGGGGCCCGGGCCTCCGGATTATTTCTCATGGCTTCGAAATCTTGCTGGCTTCGCCATTGAGCAAATTTGCAACTCGAACTCCATCGACACTCTTGTGAATCGTTGCTGAAATAAAACCGCTAAAGTTCTTCATGGTCGTATCGGTAGCTCTCACCAGCATATCGACGACTTTTTGTTGATTCGCCGGTTCCACGGTAAAGACGTTAATTAGCGCTATAACCTTATTCTCTTTTGAAATTGAGGGCATGAATTTTCCTGTCATCGTCAATCAACTCTTGCGTTCATCACTTTTGCCTATGCCTCTTGTGTTGCGATCCACCATGTATTTCCGCTTGGGTCTTTAAATCCCCCACGCCGATGCGGATCACCTTCTTTCCGTACTGGTTCCTGGATTGCAACGCCACCAATTCGGCGCGCATGATTCCGCCGTCGGGAGCGTTAACTCGACGGAGATCAGAGGCGTCAAAAGTTTTCTTCAGCAGGTCAATCACCTGTTGGGTGCTTTGTACCGCGAGATATTCAGAAACAGTTGAATACCCTAGAGGCTTCCAGCCCGTGCTCATAATGACCTCCTTGGCTGCAACCTAGCCCATGACCGTCCCGGTTAGCAACCCCGAATGTGCAAGCAAGAATTCATCAGCTGGCCTTATTCACGCGCGTGACGTTAGATCGTCGAGTTCCGCGTTCGGTGGATGGCTGTGAGTGGGTGAGCGGCAATCCGATTTTTAGACCAGACATGGTAATATCCCGCGCCAAGATGACAGAGATCAGTCCCACTACTCCATATGCTCTCGGCAGCACCGACGCCGAACATGAACGCCTGATACGACAGGCCGCCTGGCTCGTTTCTCACACGGAACGACTCTTCCGTGACGTAGGCATGGGCCCAGGCCAACGCGTTCTCGATATCGGTTCCGGTGTCGGAGACGTGGCGATACTGGCAGCTAAGATTGTCGGACCTTCAGGGGAAGTGGTGGGAATCGAGCGCGACCCGCGCTCGATCTCTCGTGCCCGCGCTCGCGTGGCTGAATTAGGCCTGGACAATGTGACCTTCACCCACTCCGATGTGTCTCAAGTGCCGGGTAACAAGCCGTTTGACGCTGCGGTGGGCCGATACATACTGTTCTTTCTTCCCGACCCCGTCGCAATTCTGTATTCCGTTTCTCAGTTGGTTCGTCCTGGAGGAGCCATCGCGTTCCAAGAACCTTCTTGGGAGAATTTTCTTTCGATGTGCGAGCGCTTGCCGCTTTGGCGCAAGAGCGCTTCACTAATGGTAGAGACTTTCCAGCGCTCGGGTGCAGAGCCGGGCCTCGGGCCCGCTCTTTCAAGAATTTTTCAAGAGGCTGGTATGCCTGCCCCATCTACGCGAATCGACGCGCTGCTTGGTGCAGAGCAATGGATGCCCGATGTTCTTCAGAGTTTGCGTCCACAAATGACGCGCTTCAATCTTTCCGTGGAGTTCCTTGGTGACTTCGACACTCTCTCCGAGAGGCTTGAAGATGAAGTGAAAGCCTCCAGAACGACTACCCCTTTGCCGGACCTCGTTAGCGCCTGGGCCCTCAGGCCGCTAAAAGAAGTCCGCTAACGCTCTGTACCAATGCACTGGATTGGTGTGCGTGTTTCCTTCGGAAGAAACACGAGCAGTGCGCAGGACACCAGCATGCAAATACTAACGAACGCCAAACCGCTATAAATACTGCCGCTTTTTTGGTTCATGAAACCAACCGTCGAAGGGCCCACAAACCCGCCGAGGTTCCCAACGGAATTTATCAAGGCCAAGCCGGTCGCGACCGCCGAGCCCGAAAGAAACCCGCTCGGTATCGCCCAAAAAGGAGCCAGAAAGCCGCAGAGGCCAATCTCCACTAAGCATAAGAGCGCTACCGCAAACACGGGGGAGCGAGTTGTGCCCAACAGCGCCAGGGCCAAGGCTGCCACGAGTACGGGTATGGCCGCGTGGAATTTCCGCTCCATCCTTCGATCGGAACTCAGGGAAATGAGAACCATCCCAGCCGCGGCCGCCAGGCTCGGGATCATGACTAGCAGTCCCACGGTCGTATTGGAATACCCACTCGACAGGGACTTGATGATTTGAGGCGTCCAAAAACTCATCGTATATCTGCCGATCATCAGCCCCGAATAAAGCAACATCAGATACCAAACGCGTCCGTTCGTTAATGTTTCAAACACGGAATACTGGCCTTGTTTCAATTTTTCCTGTTCTTCGTTTTTCAATTCCTTCTGAATCCACTCTTTCTCCTCTCCGGTCAAAAAACGAGCTTCCTTCGGCCAGCTTGGCAGAACAAAGTAAGTGAGGAATCCAAACAGTATGGGAGGAACTCCTTCAAGTATCAGCAACCACCGCCAGCTCGCGGCTCCCAGCCAGTGGACATGATCCAGAATGTAACCTGACAGAGGCGCTCCCACGATACTGGACACCGGCAGCCCAAGCAGAAACAGCGCAAGCGCACACGCTTGTTCCCGCCTCGGAAACCAGTATGTCAGGTACAAATAGACTCCCGGAACGTAACCCGCTTCCGCCAACCCGAGCAGGAATCGCGCCCAATACAACTGGTGAACGTTCTGCACGAAGCCGGTCAAGGTTGCGACGACTCCCCAGCTAATTAAAATGCGCGCGATCCAGATTCGTGCACCGATCTTGTGTAACAGCAGATTGCTCGGAACTTCAAAGAGAGAGTATCCGATAAAGAAAATTCCTGTCAGTAGACCGAACTGCTCGCTGGTGATGGCCAGGTCCTGGTTCATGGTCAGCGCGGCAATTCCGATGTTGACGCGGTCCAGATAACAAATGACGTATAGGACGAAGAGAAAGGGGAGAATCCGGAGTCGCACTTTCCGAATCGTTTGCGTTCCGATGGGGATGGTAGTTAATTGGGGAGGGGATGCCACTCTTTCCTCATTGGGAGGTTGTCCCCCATAAGCGCTTCCTTCAGCAGATTTTTTAGCCGGTGGCAATTCGAGGTTTGCGCATACAGTATGCTTCGAATGCACCTCCGTCAATCGCTAGCGCACGGTAAGCTTCACGCCAGAGCCATCCAGCTGTTCGTGGTCTCTCGGCGCACAGGCGCGCAGTGACTGTGTTAAGGCCATTGCCATGCCTCATGGACACATTAATCGCGCAAGTGGATTTGCGCCGAAAGCTCAGTCCGGTGATGCGGCCAGGATTTAGCCATCTCGCTTTGGTTGTGGTTTCTTACCCCTTGGCGGAACACTTCCACTTGTCCGATTTGGGCGAAACAGGAGTCGGGCCACCAAGCACTTCCAACCTCACGCGCTAATGCAGAAACCTTCCGACCGGCGAGTCCAACTATCGCCATTTTTCTCCCAGAGCTACCGGCAGCTTTGAGCCCCGAAAACACTGTACTCGTACGAAATTAGAGCGCACACTCCAGCCAGCAAATTGTCCGAGCCGTCAATTAGTCTCCGGCCCCGCCCAAATGTCTTCGACTGAGCGTGACCGCCTTTTCTCCCGCAGTTTGCCGTACATTCCTACCCACACAGGAGGCAGGCATGCATTTGCCTTTTGGCATCCTAAAGAAAGAGCGAGATGGAAGTTTCCGCTGGTTCGAGGCGGTCAACGACTTGGTGTCTGCGAACATTCGCATTAGAGAAATAATTGCATTGTCTCCGGGTGACTACATTGTGTTTGACAAACGCTCGCATAGCATCATTCCTCCAGCCCCATCAAGTTGCCGGATCGATTTCAGGAGAGAGTGACGGTTACGCGCAAGCTAACCTACTTTTCGGCAAAGGAGGGAAGCAGTTTTATGGGCAGTCCAGGAAATAACAGATCGCGACTATGAAACACTTAACGATAGAACAGGTGACCGCTTGCGTGAATTCAGCTACACGTGTGACAAAAGAATCTGTGGCGATTGACTACGATACCCTTACGGAAGCACTGAATGCAGTACTCGCCTCCGATCTTACTGGGCTGCCGGAAGCGCACGAGACCCAATGGTGCGATGTATGTCAACGCAGTGTGGAAACCAACCACGCACACGACAAGATGGTCCAAACATCTGACCACCATCACAGCCCCTTGGGTCGATGACGATAAGTCTCCATTTAGCTTTGACATTGGTAGTGCCACCACGGTAAGGGGGCAACACTGATGACCAAGAAAGCCAAGAAAGCAGAGTCGTTCGGCGTTTAGCATTATCTCTCGAATGCTAGGGTATCGCGACGGATTGCTAAGTTCAAAAAAGGGCAGGTTATATTTTCGCAGGACGACCCCTGCGATGACGTTCTATACATCCAATCAGGAAATGCCAAGCTGACCATTGTAAATCCACAGGGCAAGGAAGCGGTTCTGGCAATTGTGGGGCCGGGCGATTTTCTAGGTGAAGGTTGTATTATCGGAAACCGGGTACGCATGACCACGGCAACAGCAATCGCGCCGCTGAACGCGATGAGCATTGAAAAGCAAGAGATGATGCGCGTGCTTCACGACGAACAAGAGTTTGCCGGGAAGTTCATTAATTACATGCTGGAACGCAACATCAAAACCGAAGCCGATTTGGTGGACCAGTTGTTCAATTCAAGCGAGAAGCGGTTGGCCCGCGCTCTTCTAATACTTGCTCGTTACGGGAAAGAAGGCGCGCCTGAAGCGGTAGTGGCCAACATATCGCAGGAGACTTTGGCAGAGTTGGTAGGAACTATCCGGAGCCGGGTGAGCATGTTCATGAACAAATTCAGGAAGCTGGGATTTATTCGCTACAACAGCGGGCTGCGCGGGCTGCAAGTGCACAGTTCATTGCTGGAACGTTGGTTTGCACGATTAACAACTGGCGCTCAGAATCTCTGCGATTTTGAGTCTACCGTCACATTTCGTGTCTCGTGGCCTCTAGGCGTAGCATCCTCTGGTGGTCTTGTGAGGGCTAGATGGCGTCCAAGCCCGATAAAACTTCAGCGCATGAATCGTCAAAGCCGAATCTCGGAAAGAGAATTATCGCACTGCGGGCTTGTCTAAAAATAAGTCAATCCGAACTCGGCAAACGTGTCGGTGCTTCTGCAATGTCGATTTCAAGGTGGGAGTGCGGCAGTCATCGGCCACCGGCGAACTATCTAATTCAATTCGGACTTCTTTCAACCCCGGACGACTGCTGGTTCTTCTGGGGACAGGCCGGATTAACCATCGCGGACGTAATACGTGTTATGCCCCGACCCAAAGGCGCTCGCTGGTGAGTCCGTCGAAGCGATTCAGTGAACTACAAGACGAATTTTTCGCGACCTCCAAGCGCCTCCGACTAGCGCGAACAGAAATGAATCACTCCAAAAACAACAGCAATGTACGAAATTGCCCAAAAATGACTGACACAAGCCCGCCTCAGCCGTTACCTCATCGATTCGCTGAGTATCTTTAAGAGGCTTCAGTTTGCCGGCATCCAGGTGGTCCTGTCACTCAGGGCATCGACACGAACCACGAGCAGGCCGAACTCCTCGTCGGCGTGTCGAGCAGATCGAGCAGCAGATTCGTAACTGCACGGAAGCGATTACCAGCATGGGATTGTCGAATTTTATACGGATGCAGCTCACAGAATTGGAAACACAGCACCAAGAGCTCAGTGAAAAACTCGCGCAAGTTGAACCGCCGGCGATAAGATCGCAACTCCGCGACACCAGGCGATTTGTGGAGACCGGTTTTAGGAACCTGCAATCGATGCTGACAGGAGCGCCGCGGCTGGTGCGCGCGGAAATCGCGAAGCACGTGCACAAAATTACTCTCACCCCGAAATTCATGAAGGGCACTAAAGGGGGGCACTAAGCCACTGCGAACTCAATCGCGTGAAATCCGGTAACGCGTGCTTATCAGAACTTATGCTGCGCTGCTCAATTGACTTGCCCTAATTGCCCTCCTAATATGTCAGCCTCATACGCACCTCATGACTGGCCAAACTATCTCACATTACCGCATCACTGATTTGTTAGGTGGCGGTGGAATGGGTGTCGTTTATAAGGCCGAAGACACCCTTCTCGGGCGATTCGTCGCTTTGAAGTTCCTGCCCCAAAATGTAGCTCACGATCCGCAAAGCCTCGAACGTTTTCGCCGCGAAGCTCGTGCGGCATCGGCTCTCAACCATCCCAATATCTGCACCATCTATGAAATTAATGAAAGCGAGAGCCAAACCTTCATCGCCATGGAATTGCTCGAGGGAAATACTCTCAAGCATTTGATTGCGGGACAGCCGCTCGAAATCGACACGGTTCTCGAGCTAGGCATACAAATCGCCGACGCTCTAGATGTTGCCCAACGCAAAGGGATTGTGCACCGCGACATCAAACCAGCAAACATCTTCGTCACCAGTCACGGTGAGGCCAAGCTTCTCGATTTCGGACTAGCGAAGCTCACCATCAACGAAACCGGTCCAGCGGCGTCCGCGCCGACAGTGACCATGGAAGAAAATCTGACCAGCCCAGGAACCGCGATTGGAACCGTGGCGTACATGAGCCCGGAACAGGTGCGTGGAAAAGAGCTTGATGGCCGGACCGATCTGTTCTCCTTCGGTGCGGTTCTCTATGAAATGTGTACCGGCTCGTTGCCTTTCCACGGCGATACTTCGGGAGTGATTTTCGAAGCGATTTTGAATCGAACGCCGGTCGCCGCCGTGCGTATGAATTCAAAAGTTCCTCCCAGGCTCGAAGAAATTATCAACAAAGCTCTCGAAAAAGATCGCGAGACCCGCTGCCAGTCGGGCGCAGAACTGAGAGCCGATCTCAAAAGACTGCAGCGCGACACAGGTTCCGGAATCACGACCCGCGCCTCAAATATCGTTGAGGCCCATTCCTCCGGTAAGTGGCAACTGCGCGCCGCTGTCTGGGCCGCTGTGGTGCTCGGCGCATCCGTTCTGGGCTGGTCTTTATGGCATCAACGATCGGCCACAAGAGTGTCGAAGTCTCTCGCGAGTCCAAAACGCTTGACGTCGAATCCGAGCGCAAATCCCATCTCCGTCTCCGCCATTTCTCCGGATGGAAAGTACTTGGCCTATTCCGACAGGACCGGCACGTATTTACGACTCATGTCCACAGGAGAAGTGCACTCTTTATTGTCCAAGGATACCGATGTTCAATACTTGAGCTGGTATCCAGACAGCACGCGGCTGTTGATTTCGTGGCCCCCATCTCCCACTACTAAGATGGGCCTGTGGGTAATGCCCATTCTGGGTGGAAATCCGCGGCAGCTCTCTGAGGAAGGTTGGTCCGCCGCCGTCTCTCCAGATGGCTCACAAATAACATTTCTCAAAGCTGCAACGTACGGCGAGACCGGGCAGCAACTATGGCTGATGCGTGCGGATGGAAGCGACCAACGCAAGATCATTTCTGCACTCGCCGACGGCACCGAATTTTCCTCGCCGATGTGGTCTCCCGATGGCCACTGGATCGCCTATGACAAATTTCGCTATGGAGCCTACAGCAATGAAGCCTGGATCGAACTGTTCAATCTGGAGCATGGGACGAGCAGCGTAATTATCACCCAACCCCGATTGGAGTGGGGTCTCGAATGGCTGGCCGACGGGCGGTTGGTTTATGCGGTGGCCGAGCCTCCGCCAAGCCAGAACACCTCAAATTTTTGGGCTCTGCCTATTGACCCGAACACCGGCCGCCCCCGCGGAACTCCTCTCAGGATCACCGGTGCCGACGACTACGTAAATCAACCCAGCGTTACTGCCGATGGTAAGAAACTTGTGTTTAGCCGCTTTAAGCCGCAGCTCGATGTCTACGTGGCAGAATTTTTCGCTAAGGGCCCGCACCTCGGCACGCCCCGCCGTCTCACTCTCGACGATGCCGACGACCTCCCCTTCGATTGGACCGCCGACAATTCTTCGGTGCTGTTCACCTCGAACAGAACTAACGCCAGCAACATCTTTAACATTTTTCGGCAGCGGATTAATGAAAGCTCGGCAGAAATGCTGGTCTCCGGTCCGGAACAAAAACCGATTTCGCGACTGAATCCCGACGGATCTCAGGTCCTGTACGTGCAGTCGGATCTGGAATTTATCGGCGGGGCCCGGCGGGCCGAGGTTCAAAAAGAGTCGCAAGTCTTGCGCCTGATGCGTGCGCCTATCCAGGGAGGCCCCTCGCAATTGGTGCTGGAAGCTCCCAACATCCTCAATTTCCAATGTTCGCGTGGACCGGTCGGTATCTGTGTTCTAAGCCAGGCGGAACCGAAGGAATACATTTTTTCGGCGTTTGACACCGCCAAAGGCTCTCTCCGTCAGGTCGCGAAGATTGACGAAGCGCCGAGCGGCTGGAACTGGGGCCTTTCCCCGGACGGAACTCTGATCGCCGCCACCGAAATTGGCGCCACCCGGTATCAGATTCGATTGGTATCGCTGTCAGGCCAGCCCACCCGCGACATCACTGTGAAAGACTGGAACAATTTCAAGTCCGTGGACTGGTCCGCGGACGGCAAAGGCCTTTTTGTTTCCAGTAACCCCACCGGCCGCGTATCTACTCTCTTGTATGTGGACATGGCTGGAAACGCCACGCCCCTCTGGCGCGTAAAAAACTTTCAGGCCACCTGGGCGATTCCTTCTCGCAACGGGAAGTACGTGGCCATTCCGGCGCCCACCACCGATTGCAATGTTTGGATGATCGAAAATTTTTGAGGCGCCTTTGCAAATCGATATAGTGCAAATTTCAGTCTGGAACAAGTAAAACTGTTCTTGCGGGAGGTGGCTGAACGGCTTGGCAGACCGCCAGATTCCGTTATCCCAGCGTCCGCCGCCGGGCGGCTTTGTTCTCATGGCGCATTCTGAAGTTATCGGCCAGATTCCAGTTTCCAGGTTGCCGACCACCCTCCCACGACGCCATCATCCTCGAAAGTCGGTTAGACTTCCGGTTCGTGCGGGCCCACTCCGTCCGCGCTGCAGAGATGCGCTGCGCGACAACCAGATTCGATCGGAGGTGACTACATGCGATACCTGAGGATTTACGCTGAGGACGACGGAGCCTCTCGGTTTGAGGATGCTGAGTTGCAAGGGACAACGACACATATCGTACGTGGTGTTCCCCCGTTGTTGGTGTCTGGCCCCTTCCGATGCACCGGAATTACGTTCGTCGAGCAGCCAAAGGACGCTCACTGGGAGGCACACTATGCCCCACGGAAGCAATGGATAATCGTGCTTTGTGCTCGCGCTGCAATCACCATAACAGATGGCCAGTGCCGAGAGTCGGTCCCGGCGATATCGTCTTGGTCGAAGACACGGCTGGCCGAGGGCATTTGACGACGCCGCTTACAACGGATTTCCGATTCGCGATGATTCCGAACGCCTAATAGCTCCACGAGAAGATCTCGTGAGACACGTGTTACCAATAGCGAGGCAACATTCGTGATCACAAACACCGATTCCACTCTGCTAGCCTTGGACGCAGCTCGATCTGTAGGGAGTGAACCATGTTGACTCGAATAGTCTTGGGATTTGTTTGTTCGCTGACACTGATGCTGCAAAGTTCACAAGACTATCCAACCAAGCCCGTGCGCATGATCGAGCCGTTCGGGGCTGGCGGTGGGCCTGACTTGATGGCCCGTGCCGTCGGCCCGAAGCTCTCTCAGCTTTGGGGCCAGCCCGTGACAGTCGAGAACCATCCCGGCGAGGGAAGTACGGCAGCCCCCGCCTTGGTCGCGAAGTCGCCGGCCGACGGCTACACGTTGCTTGTGAACACTAGCGCGCAGGCATACAGCGCCGCGCTTTTGAAGAACCTGCCGTATGACCCGTTGAAGGATTTCATTCCAGTCGCTCCGCTCACCAGCCAGCCCTACGTGCTGGTTGCGGGCAAGTCGACAGGAATCACCACCGTCAGCGAGCTTGTTGCTGCGGCGAAGGCGAAGCCGGGTCAACTAAGGTTTGGCTCCTCTGGCTTGGGCACCGCCACGCATTTGGGAGTCGAGAAATTCAATCTAGAGGCAGGCATTAAAGCGCTGCACGTGGCCGCCCGACAGGGCGACGCGATCACCGACACGATCGCCAATACGGTCGGAGGGCGTACCGATTACCTGTTGGCACCCATTCCGCTCGCCCTGGCCGATATCCGTACGGGCAGGCTCCGCGCGCTAGGCGTGAGCACCAAGAGGCGCTCGAACTTGCTTCCGGAAGTGCCGACGATTGCGGAGGCTGGCGTTGCCGACTTCGACTACGCGATTTGGTATGGGGTATGGGTACCGGCAGGCACTCCAGCCGGAGTGGTGGACAAACTAGCGAAGGACATCGCGCGCGTTCTGGCCGCGCCGGATCTGCGCGAGTTGTTTGCGAAGCACGGCGCCGATCCAATGAGCATGACGCAGCCTGAGTTTGCGCGCTTCGTGCTGAGCGAGAGTGAAAGCGCGGCGCGTATCATCAAAGCCGCTGGGATGAAATCTCAATAAACCTGATGTTTCACAATACGAGGCTCGATAGGCAGCTCCTGTCCCAACTTGCCCCGATTCCGGACGGATGACGGGCAAACCGGAGAGCGCCGGGATAAACCGGCATGTTGTAGGGGATGAAAGAGCCCTACAGGAAAGGAAAGTAGCGAATCCATCCTGGCCTCGAGTCTTGCAGGCGATATCGCGAGGTATCGCTTGAAGCGTAGACAGAGGTATTGGTGGGCCGGGCTATTGAGCTTCGAAAAGCCGATGGAACAGGATGCCGACTCCATTCCGAGTGGAGGAAGGCAACACGACAACCACGTTAATCGCGAGTGGATTGTCAGATCCTGCGTAGTCTAAGAACCCGCGCACGCTGAGAAACAACATGCACGAGAACCGGGAGATCTCCCGCACGCCTTGGTCAGCAGAACAAGGCCGGTCCGCGAAGGCCATAAACCAAACTGCGGACGTGAACGTACGGGAGAAGTCGGACTGTGCCGTAGTAGGATGGTTGGCCACCCGGAAGTAAGGTATATGACTATGCGGATCGCATTACTTTGAGAGATGAAGATAACTGCTGATTTCTTAGGGGCGATTATGGTGGTGCCGGGGGCCAGAATCGAACTGGCTACGCCCGCCTTTTCAGGGCGGCGCTCTACCAGTGAGCTACCCCGGCACGCTTGAGTCTGTCAATTTTAGGGGCGGCTGCAAGTTGTGTCAAATCGCGGCCTCCCACGAAATTTCGGCCTCCATCATTCCACGAGCCTTCCCAATCAAATCACGCCCTGGGCTTGGCCGCCGACCGTAGTCGAACCCACCCCTTTTCGCGTAACCTTACACGTTCAAGGACCCTTCACCCATGATGCAAAGCGGCGGAATCCACGCAATCCAAATCGTCTTTCTCATTCTTCTTCTCTTCGTCGTGATCTTCGCCGCCCTCGCTCGCAAATTGCAAACTCCTTATCCCATCGTGCTGGTCGTCGCCGGCTTGCTTCTCAGCTTCATTCCCGGCATTCCCAAAATCTCGTTGAATCCTGACGTCATCTTCCTCGTCGTGCTGCCCCCGCTTCTGTACTCCGCGGCTTGGCTAACTTCCTGGCGCGATTTCAAATTCAACCTGGTCAGCATCCTCCTTCTCGCCTTCGGGCTGGTCGGCTTCACCGTGCTCGGTGTGGCCGGAACCGCCGCCTGGGTATTTCCCGGCTTTGATTGGAGACTCGGCTTCGTCCTCGGCGCCGTCGTCGCCACCACCGACGCCATCGCCGCCACTTCCATCGCCAAACGGGTCGGCCTTCCCCAACGCATCGTCGATATCCTCGAAGGCGAAAGCCTGGTCAATGACGCGACCGGCCTTCTCGCTCTCGAATTCGCCATTGCGATGGTCGTCGATGGCCGCACTCCCACTGTCGCGCAGGGCGCTCTCCGCCTCACCTATCTAATCGGCGCCGGCCTCGCTATCGGCTTTCTGCTCGGTTTGGTCGTCGAATGGTTTGAGCGCCGCATCGACGACGGCCCCATCGAAATCGTCGTGAGCATCCTTACTCCCTATGCCGCTTATCTAGCCGCCGAATCGCTGCGTGCCTCGGGTGTACTCGCCGTAGTGGCTTGTGGGTTGTACCTGAGCCGCCAAAGCTCTGAGTTTTTCTCCGCCTCAGTCCGCATGCAGACTTGGGCGGTGTGGGACTCGCTCACCTTCGCCGTGAACGGCCTGGTCTTCGTTTTGATCGGCCTGCAGCTTCCACACGTCCTCGCAGGGATTCGTGGATACGATATGTCTCATTTGCTGCTTTATGGCGCGATGTTCAGCGCCATCGTCATCGTCCTGCGGCTGCTCTGGATGTTTCCCGGTGGCTACCTCGCTTATCTCATCCGCAACCACATCTTGCACCAGGGCCTCCCTCGGCCCCCAGCCAGGCAAATCTTCATTATCGGCTGGACCGGCATGCGCGGCGTCGTTGCTCTCGCCGCCGCATTGGCCCTCCCGGAAAACTTGCCGGACGGCGCGCCTTTCCCACAGCGCGATCTAATTATTTTCCTGACCTTTAGCGTCATACTCGTAACGCTCGTCTTGCAAGGGTTGACTCTGCCCCCGCTAATTCGCGCCCTCGGGTTTGTCGGTAAGACTGGAACTGAAGACGAAGAAGACGAGGCGCGCCGGATCATCACCAGCACTGCGCTAACCCACCTCGAAAGCGCTCGCGCCGAGGATCTCGACGATTTTGCTGCCGTCTACGACGACCTGTCCCGCCGCTACACACGTCGCCTCGCCAGCCTAAGCAAAGAAAATTCCGACGACGATGGCATGAGCAACCAGGAACTCTCGCGCTATCGCAAAATCCTGGGGCAACTCCTTCACCTGGAACGCAAAACCGCTCTTCGCCTACGCAACGAAGGCCGCATCAATGACGAAGTCCTCCGCAAAATCGAACACGAACTAGACCTAAGCGAAACTCGCCTAGCGCTAAGCTAGGCTTTTTTGAAGTATGGTGCTCTTGTTTACCCTGAGCTGCGAAGGGCCGCCGCTTTTTGAACCGGATACCCATAGACGGAACGAGCGGGCACGCTAGATTCACGAAGCGCCGCCGCAGGCTGCCCACGAGCATTCATCAACTATCCAGTTCCAAACCAACGTCTTGACGCGTTGAGGTCGCTGGTGTATTTTCGTTTTACGTAAGTCTCGCGGCAAGTACCGAACCAATTAATATCAGGCAGGGATTTATGAAAAATCGCTTTCTGATGGCGCTCGCAGTTCTAGTTTTGGGCGCCGCTCCCCTTCACGCGCAATCCAGTTTTCCCGACCATTGCCCTAATGGCTCGCCCCTGCCGTTCGCCAACATCGAGCTGAAGCACCCCATCGATTCGACTTGCGGCCTTGGCGGCCTTTCCACCGCCTCCGCCAAAAGTCGCCTTCAGAACGCCGTGAAAAATAACTTTTGCGCAGCATCCGCCACCGAGCAGCCTGAAACCTTCACGCCGCAAATGTTGATCGACCTGCAAGCCAATACTCACGTGTCGTCAGGATTCGGCCACGAACCCAGCGATCGCAAGCCTCCGCAAGACCTGGGCGAGG
>DASYJM010000111.1:0-3443 GCA_035996445.1 Candidatus Acidiferrum sp.
ACACTGGCGTTGTTGACCAGCACATCCAGCCCGCCGAACTCACGCACTTCATCTTCGAAGAGTTGCTTCACATCGTCAGGCTTCGAGACGTCAGATGCGCCGCAAACGCCTTGCCGCCTCGTTCTCTAATCTCCGACACAACCCGGTCTGCGCCTTGCCGCGCAGGCGGGTTCGCCGGAAACCACTTGACCCACTCTTCATTCATTCCGGCGAAGTCTGCTTCCTCAAGAAGGATGACAGTGACACTCGCGACCCGTTCGAGGGAAGTGCCTGCGGCTTTGAGGATGGCAGAGATATTCTCCAAGCACTGTCTGGTCTGTTCTTGGATCGTATCCCCAACAATCTTGCCGGTTACTGGATCGTGCGGCCCCGTGCCTTTAGACGAACACAAGACCCGCTGCCCGTACCGCTTGGCTGTATGTCGGCGGCGGAGACGGAGCGTCAGGCGTTCGAATGAGGTCTCTTGCCCCGATCAAGAACCGTGCCTTGAATGCCTTCATCATGAGGTTAGCGATTATCGTTGTTGCTGGGAGTTGGCTTCCAAAGGCCAATGAGCGTGGCGGAAGACATACACCCACTTTCCATTTTCTTTGTGCCGGAAATCGGTCCAGACGACGACACGCTGCTGAGGCTTCCCACCCTTTAGTTGACGATAGTACGTGACCTGGCCAACGGCGATTACTCCATCCCCTGCCGGAAGATACGTGACATGGTTAATCTCTCCATGAATAGACTGCAAGCTGGCAAAAAAGCGCGCCCAACTTTGGCGAACTTGGTCGAGACCCTTATTGAGTTGGCCGTCCGGCGAGATAAAAAATATGTCGGGGCTGCTCGTAAACAAACCAATCACTTTGTCGGTGTCGAGCAGCCGATGCCCTTCGAGCAGTTGGTGGTCCAGTTCCTTATTTGCGGCAAGAACGTCGGGCGGCAGAGCGTACGTCTGCGCGTTCGCGGGAATGGCAACGGCGCCTAAAAAAATGAATGTCAACAAAAAATGCACACCCGTTTGGAGAAAGCGTTTTTGCACTGGCCTCTCCTTCTTGGAATGGAATCGCACGCCGACTATATATGATCGACGCGTGCGGATTGGGAAAAACGAAACCTCGGCGAGGGCTGCCACGTTGATTGTCGCTGTCGTGATAACTTTCGGTTTGCCGACCATCCGCCCCGAATCTCGGCCGTCAATTCTCACGTGCCGGGTTCTAGGCCGGATAACTGGACTTATGCGGACTGACTCAATGGGAAGTCACACCGCTAACCAAGCTCAGAAAGAAGGTCAGATTGCCGAAACTGTGGCCGACGATGCCCGGCCATGTGCTCCTTGTGCGTTGTGCAACAAACGAAAGCGCCACACCTGTGATTGCCATGCGAGTGGTGTCCCAGAGAGTCGGTTGCATGAACAAATGGAAGACTGACCAACAGATGCCATGAATAACCCATGCGCTCCTTCCGAACGCCAGCTCTTGGCGTGGCAGGACATAGCCACGCCACCAAAGCTCTTCCCCGCCGATATTGCACACGAGTATTAGGACAGCATAGTAGATGAGAATCCACCAGGCTCCCTGCAAAGGAATACCCATGAAATCCCGGGGGCCGAAGTGAGTGAAGAACTCGCGGTGGAACACGGAAGGATCGAAGAATCTGATAGACACCAGAGCAGGATGAAAGAGGTTGGCGTAGCGCTTGACGAGCATGGCTATCAAAATCGCGCCGAACATCCATTTTTGCCCCGTCTTTTCTTTCCACAGTGCGAGCCACGATGCCGTGACAGCGAGGAGGTCCGCCCCATTGCCTCCATACATAAAGCCAGAGAGGGCCGCTGCCCAGAGCCATGCCGTTGCACTTGGGGCAGAAAGGCGCAACCGTTCCTTAATACCTTTCCAGGAGATAGAGCGCTGATCAACAGCCGCGCCGATAAGGGCGGCCACGAACATGCACGTCAGCGGCAGGATTAGCAACAAATGGAAAATGCGCCACCAAGAAGTTCCCCCTTGCCGGAGATTTGGACCCAGCCAATGAAACAAGAACGCGAAGGCCAAGACCGGTACACCGAATAGAAGGGCAGTGGCAATCCAGCTCGCAGGCACAATTGCAGGTGCTTTTTGCACTTGGTGAGTGTATCTGACCTTTTCGGGACATATGGAATGAAAAACGGGCTATACACTAGAGACCGATCCCAACTTCCGGATCGCCGACAAATCGTCCAGAACCTCATCTTTACGCTTCCCAGAACTCCGTTTGCGCAGGTATCGTAGCTCGGGCCGCGCTCTTCTCGGAAGGAGGATGGGATGCTTTTTCTAAGACGCCAACTGCTTCGAACTCTGCCATTTGCTTTCGGGTCGAGCTTCATCTTGAGCCGAAACCAACTCGGAATAGCCGCGCAGACAACCACGCAGCCAAAGGTCTCTCCTCCCCCTGCAGGGGCTGCTGTTCGCGATGGGATCGCTGGAGGAACGGAAATGGAAAAAGTGACGGGAATCGGAGGATTCTTCTTCCGAGCCAAAGATCCGAAAGCGCTGGGGCGTTGGTACCAGCAACACCTGGGGGTCTCGCTCATACCAACGAGCTACGAGGAATCCCCTTGGCAGCAAGAGGCCGGACCCACCGCTTTCGCTCCATTCAAGGAGACGAGCGACTATTTCGGGGATACCCACAAGGTCTGGATGCTGAACTTTCGAGTCCGGGATCTCGACAAAATGGCGGCCCAGCTAGAAGCTGCCGGAATCGAGGTCAAGATTGACCCGCAGTCTTATCCTAACGGCCGGTTTGCCCGCGTGCATGACCCGGAGGGAAATCCGATCGAATTGTGGCAACCCGCAAAACCCGGCGCTCCACATTAGGTGCTTTCCAATGCAGGACTCTTGGCCGATCACGGGCTAACGTGAAGTAATCCCAAGGTAAGGTTTGCCGACGATCCGGATGTCGGCTCGTCAAGCGCTTTACGTTGTCGGTGAACTCGCTGCGAGAACCAAAGCGACAAGAAAAACGATCGAGTCGGGCATTTCGGAAAACTGCCCCGTTGAACTGCCATTCTGGACAGAACAATCCATAATATGAAATAATGGATGACCTGGAGGCCTCGGGGCCATATGCAAACAAAATCATTCAAAGGCAAAGTAGCTCTCGTCACGGGTGGTTCACGAGGCATCGGAGCAGGCATCGTCCGCCGACTCGCGGCGGATGGCGCGTCCGTTGCCTTCACTTATTCCAGTTCCCCAGAAAAGGCCCTCGAACTTGTTCACGAAATCGAATCCGCAGGAGGCAAAGCGCTATCCCTCAAGGCCGACAGCGGCTCGGCCGAGGAGCTGCGGGCCGCTGTGGCCAGAACTGCAGAAGCCTTCGGCACTCTTGACATCTTCGTCAGCAACGCGGGCATTCTCACCGGGGGCACAATCGACACTTATAGTCTCGAAGACTTCGACCGCATGGTGGCCATCAACGTC
>DASYJM010000112.1:0-4087 GCA_035996445.1 Candidatus Acidiferrum sp.
CCTCGAGCCAGGCGGGTTGGTCAGCGGGTGACGCTGGTCCGGAGAAAAATACTTCGCTGGGTGGGGGCGGCTCCGTCAAATTCATAACGCCGGTATGAGAAACCAAGTCGTGTCGCGGCTTCCACTCGTCCGCAAATGAGATCGTATTAGTGCAGAGGAGGCTTCCCGATATCAAGATCCCAAAAGAAAGATGGCATAATTTCATCGAATAAAATCCCTATCAAAGAAGTCCGAATTGAGGGGGTCAAATGTGGCAGCGAATTTCAAATTTGACTTGCGTGAATTGACTCAGGAACTAAGAAAAAAAGCTGAGGCAAATCGAATTTGCCTCAGCTCTAAAGTTCGGCAACTTCAGAAGCTCTAGAAATCAAGCCTCAAAGCAAGCTGAATCACGCGCGGGTTGTTAACAGTTCCGTTGACGACGCCAAAGCTCGAGGTACTGCTGATGTCCTGCATGCCGGTTGCGCCGCCACCGAGGTAGAACTGCGCATGATTGAACAGATTGAAGAACTCAGCGCGAAATTGCAGTTTCGTACGTTCGCCAATCCGGAAATTCTTGAACGCCGAAAAATCCGTGTTCACGAAACGCGGGCCGGAGAGCGGCGCTCGCGCAGCGGTGCCGAGTTCGCCCGACGGCGCAGAAACGAAGGCGCACGGGTTAAACCAATTTTTAAGGGTGTGGACTTGCGCCGGAGCCGCGCAACCTGGATTTGCCGCGACCGTTCCTCCGCGGTTGGGGTCGCCCACTTCGTTCGGACGGTTCAGACTGCTGCCGTTCCATTGGAAGTTGACGTCGGAACCTGCGAAGGCTCCATTGTTGCTGTCAACGACGAACAATGGGAACCCCGAAGTCGCCCTTTCGATGACGTTAACCTGCCAACCCCCAAGAATGGCGTCGGGGACGGAGCTCCAGTCGCCGCCATAGCGCTTACCCTTTCCGAAAGGAAGCTCATAAAGAATGCTGGCACTGAATTGATCGTTTAGATTAAGTTGCGACAGACTCCAGTCCAATCTCTTGGTACCGGGGAGTGGCCAATAGATGGCGCCAGGGAAGGTGCCGTCTCCATCCGGCATTCCGCTGTCGAAGGTGCGTGACCACGTGTAGCTCAGGAGCGCGTAGAGGCCGTGCCGGGCACTCTTGGTTTCTGCTTTGATCTGAAGCGAGTCGTACTGTGCTCGTCCCCCGTCCGTGATGTTCTGAACATTGGTGAATTGGTTAAACGATTGGTCGCCAGTCCCGGCAGCTACCGGGTAAGGAGCAAAGAAAAAGCTTCCGCCCGGTCCGCAGCCCAGCGTGTACCCGGGGGTCGAGCCGCATGCCGCCGGCGAGTTGATGTTCAGATTCAATCCAAAGAAAAGGATGTGGGTGCTGCGAGTACCGGCGTAGCCTGCAGTCAGCACGATGTTTCCAGGAAGCTGGTGCTCGATGTTCAAGTTAAATTGTTGTACCATTCCCTGTTTGAAATTTCGGTTCTGAGACAGAAGCCCGCCGGTAAAACTGTCAGGATTGGGAGGGGCAGTAAAGGGCTGAAGGTTTGGCTGCGTGAACCCGTACTTGAGCCCGCAATTGAGCGTTGTTGCATTGTTTCCCGTCCAATTGCCGAACGGACATGGGCCCCCAGGGAAAAACCCGAACTGGTCGCTTTCTGCAAGGTAAGGCGGATTCTCCCAGAGCCCTTGGGCACCCTGACTCCAACCCGAATCGTGATAGATAGAGTAGCCGGCTCGGACCGATGTATTTGCGCTTCCAAACGGCTTCCAGGCTAGCCCGATACGCGGTTCGAGAGCGGTTTTGTCGAACTGAATTCCCACGTTCCCATCAGTGCGCGTGCAATTGGTGCAGCCATTGAAAGGGGCGATTCCGGCGACAAGAAACTGTTTGGTTGCCCAATCGAAGTTCGCTTGTCGATTCTGGGCTTCCGTAATCGGCGTTACCAGGGCCCACGCAACACCCAAGTTCAAAGTGAGATTGCTGGTCACGCGCCAATCGTCCTGCACAAATGGCCGGAACATCTTCCAGCGACGTCCGGTAGTTGCTCCAAAGAACGTCTGGTCGTGGATGGCGCCGAAAGGCTGTCCAAGCAACAGATCGGCCGCATTATTTCCGGTGAAGCCGCTGTTTAACAAGAAGAACCCGTCCTGGAAGGCATTGGTCATGACATTCATCTGATTCAGCCGGATTCCTATACCTACGCGAATGTCATGCCGTCCACGAATCATGTCGAATGTATCGCTCAACGAAAATACGTTGGTGCCGCCCTGGAACGGGGCGAATCCGCGGTCGCCCAGCGAAAAGTAACTGCTCATCTGGGTCGAACTTAGTCCGCAGCTCAAGCAATCTTTAACCGACTGAGTAAGTCCGGGAGGGGCGTTCACGCACTTGCTGTTTAAATCCGCGCCAATGATTCCGAGGTTGGCCGCTTTGCAGGGGGGTGCGCCAAATTCCCCAAAAGAAGTGATGTGATTAAAGATGCGATTGAACCCAGCGTAGGCCTGGTTAATGTTGTTGGGCGAAAAAATATGGGTTTCTGAAATTACGACGTTACGGCCGTGATTGCTGATTAGCTGGTTGCTGCCAAACGGATTGGCTTCCGCCCAAGTGGGAGTTCCGCCGGGCACATACGAATTGGCCTGGTCGTAACTGAAGCGGGCGAACATGGAATCAGAGTTGGAGAAGTTATGGTCGAGCCGGATAGCGGCGTTTCCCTCATTCAAGCTTCGAACCGGAACGCTGGCGTAATTAGTCCCTGTATTGGGGTTATAGGTTGTGCTGCCCACCGGGTACAGATTGATCATCGCCAGCCCTATAGGATCCGCTAAACCAAAGCCCGTTGGCCCACCGGTAATTGGAATCTTGGCGCACGGGGCACCCGCGACCTGGGCACCGCCCGCGAGCACTGCCGTAGGTTTTCCCAAAGCGTCGCACTGGAACGGAGCTGAGGTGTACGGGTTGGTGAGAGGCGCAGTCACGAACGGATCGGCGGAGAAATCCGCGTATTGCCCGTTGACTCCCATCTCTGCCGCCGTCGGCAGCAGTCCGATAAACGGAATTCCGTGGCGTTGACGTTTCGCTTCGTAACTGGCGAAAAAGAAGGTCTTGTCCTTTTTGATCGGACCGCCGAATGAACCTCCAAATTGATTCAGATTGAATTTCTCTTTTGAAGCCGCGAAAAAACTCTTGGCGTCGAGACTGGTGTTGCGGAAATACTCATATAGCGATCCGTGATATTGGTTACCGCCGGCCTTTGTGGTTACCAGTACCGTCGGACCTGCGCGCGTTCCATATTCCGCCGAGTAGTTGTAAGTTAGAACCTTAAATTCCTGAATGGAGTCGATTGAGGGCACGATCGCCAGTGCGCCAGATGTGAGCTCTCCATTGGCATTGTTGTCCAAAAGCCAATCTGTGCTTTGGGCACGCGAACCGCCGACTGAAAGCGAGAAGGTGCCGCGGGTTGAAACTTCGCTGCTCGCAGCGCCATTGAAGAAGCTGTTCGGGTTGGTCTCCTGCGTGGTGCCGGGGGTCAGTGTCGCCAACTGGACGAAGTTGCGTCCATTTAACGGCAGGTCGGCAACTTCCTCGGATGTGATGACCTGCCCAAGGGTCGGGTTCGTGGTTTCAACCGCAACTTCCGTAGCAGTAACCTCGACGGTAGACGATACCGACGCGGGCGCCAGCGAAAAATCCACCTCGCGCTGTTCGGCGACTTGCAGTCGAATATCTTTTTGCTCCGTAGTTCGAAAACCTTGCGACTTCACCTGGATGGTGTAAAACCCTACCGGCAGAAGCGGCGCGAGGTAGTGTCCCGAGTCGTCAGTCTTGACTTCGCGAGTCATGCCCGTGCCCTGCGAGATGATTTCTACGGAGGCGCCCGAAATAACGGAGCCGCTCTTATCACTTACGGTTCCGGAGAAACTGCCATTTGCTTGGCTGTACGTCAACGGACAAAGGGACAGCACAGCACACACGACCCCGGCGAGCAGCGCTCTTCTTCTCAGCATGGATTTCACCTTTGCGACAAATTTTCCTGTTATAGGTGTGGCGATTGGGGCTCGACTTCCTCGCGACTCGACGTGGAGCGGCCTTAAT
>DASYJM010000113.1:0-5118 GCA_035996445.1 Candidatus Acidiferrum sp.
CCTCGAGCCAGGCGGGTTGGTCAGCGGGTGACGCTGGTCCGGAGAAAAATACTTCGCTGGGTGGGGGCGGCTCCGTCAAATTCATAACGCCGGTATGAGAAACCAAGTCGTGTCGCGGCTTCCACTCGTCCGCAAATGAGAGGAAGCGCAAAAGCATGAGCAACAAAACCACGAGCAAACTGGAGGAAGACCTACGATTCATCAATGACTACCGGCAATCTTGCACAATATTATTTCGCTACTGGTCTGGTCATCAAATCAATATAGAGCTTGTAGAACTTTTCCGCGTCGATGTCGAACTGAACATTGGCCAGGTGCAAGAAAGGAGGAACCTTCGCCTCGGAACTCCAGAATAGAGTTTTGCCATAGCTCGCGCCGTGGTCGGTGTCGATATCCATATAGAGCTGCTTCTGCCCGGTAATGATCGTGGGGTCAATTAAAGCCGCTCCGGCAATCTCGTCCCACATATAGCCAGGCAGAGAATACTTGTCGAGATAATCGGTGATGGAAGTGTGCGCCTTAGCGATGGCCGCTTTCGTCTCATTGGTAAAGTGCGTTTTTACGGAGATGTCGATCGGGGTAACAGTGACCTTCTTCCAGGGAGCATGCAGCACAATGCGCGTCGCCTCGGCATCGAACCACCAGTTGAATTCGCGTCGGGCATCGATGCCTCCGCTGTCGATTCCACCCTTGTCGGCATATAGCCCTCCGCCCATCATCACGAACTCTTTTGCTAAGGTCGCGATTTCGGGATCGAGTTTCAGAGCTAAAGCGTAATTGGTGAGCGGCCCACCAGCCCACAAGACCACTTGGCCAGGATACTTGTGGACCATCTTTACGATGAATTCCGCGGCTGTACCCGGCTGCGCGTGAATGTGAGGTTCCCCTTCCTTCATAGACGGCACCACGTCGGGCGCGTGGTACGGTTCGTCATAGATGGTGGAGCGCTGCGGCTCGAAATGCTCGGTCCAGCAGCCTTTGTATTCAAACTTGCCGTAGAGGGCTTCCCATCGCTCCGTCTCTTCTTTGCTATTCACCAGCGGGAACTCCGCACCCTGAACGACGGGAACGTCTGTGCGGTTGGCAATCTCAAGCATGCGGAGAGTGTGCTGCGTCTCTTCCTTCACCCACTGATCGCCGGTAACAGTAGTGATCCCGAGCACGTCAAATTTTTCCAACTGGAGAAATACAAGTATTGCTTGCTGGTCGCTGGTGCCCGGACCGCGCGCGTCTTGATCGACGATAACTTTGATTTTCTCAGCAGATGCGACATAGCCTAGCGCGAGGGTGAGAAAACAAATCAGCGCGAGTTTTCGCAAGCAGAGGTTCATCCTTTCCTCAGAGCATATTCTGTGGAATAAAAGTTTGGGCAGAGTGAGCGGCCGGTGGGTTACCCAGATTGCTCGTCTGCCCTTATTTGGTGTGCGAACGCCTTAGAAGTCCACTCTGAGCGCAAACTGCATTACGCGCGGATCGGGAACCGTGTTATTTATGACCCCAAAGCTCGATGGAGAGTTGAGGTTCTGCATGCTGGTTGAATCGCCGGTTAGATAGTATTGCGGGTGATTCCAAACGTTGAAGAATTCCGCGCGGAAATTCAGAAGAATGCCTTCGTAGGGTAGCGGGATGTGTTTGATGAATGACAGATCGGTATTCACATACCGTGGCCCGTAGAGCGGCGAGCGGCTGGCATTTCCCAATTCGCCAGGCGCAGCGTGCGCAAATGCGCAAGGATTAAACCAGTTCTTAATGGTGTGAACCTGGGCTGGAGCAATGCAACCGGGGTTAGCAGCGACTGGTCCTGGTCTGTTCGGGTCACCAACTTGATCGGGTCGATTCAAACTGCTGCCATTCCATTGGAAATTGACGCCGGAAGCATTCGCGCTGTCGACCACAAAAAGAGGAAAGCCGGATTGCGCCCTTTGGATAACATCAACCTCCCAGTTTCCAAGCACCCCGTTCAGAGCTCCGTTCCAGTCATTGCCCCATCGCTTACCTTTGCCAAAAGGCAGGTCGTACAGAAGGCTGGCCGTGAAACTGTTATTAAGGTTGATCTGCGAGAGCGCCCAGTCTAAGTTTCGTGTCCCGGGCAATGGGAAGTAAGTAGCGCCGGGAGTAGTCCCGACGCCGTCGGGCATTCCACTGTCAAAAGTTCGAGAATAGGTATAGCCCAAAAGAGCATAAATACCATGGCGCATGCTCTTCGTCTCAGCCTTAATCTGAAGTGAGTCGTAGTGCGCCCGGCCATTGTCATTGTTGTTGGCAATGACCAGCGGGAAGAGGAACGTCGGAGCACCCCACTTTGGAAGGAAGGCCGTGCCGCCTGGCCCGCACCCGCGCGTATAACCGGGGACTACCCCGCACGCTGCAGGTGATGCTACGTTCAAGTTCAGGCCGTCCGTAAGAACGTGTGAACTTCGGGCTCCCGCGTAGCCGAAGGTCATGACAATGTTTCCCGGCAGTTGATGTTCAATATTCAAGTTAAACTGCTGAACCTTGCCCTGCTTGAAATTCAGGTTTTGCGACTGGATTGTCCCTGGAAACAAACTAGGGCTCAGAGGGGCCGTAATCGTTGGGAGGAAGAGGCGTTGGTTGCCGCAGTTCACGGGAGTAGGGGAGCCGGCATTGTTAAAGGGACACGGTCCAAAGAAGTTATCGGACTCCGCATAGTACGGGGGATTTTGCCACAATCCTTGGGCACCCTGGTTCCAGGCGGAATCGTGGTAGATAGCGTATCCGGCGCGCACCGCTGTAGTCTGTGACCCGAAGGGTTTCCAGGCCAGTCCAATTCTGGGCTCAAATGCAGTCTTATCCAGCTGAATGCCCACTCGGCTATCAGATCGAACACAATACGGACAATCGGAAACGACCGTAGAACCGGCGACATAAAACTTGCCGCTGCTGAAGTCGAAATTCGCTTGACGATTGCGCGCTTCAGTAATTGGGGTCACAATGGCCCAAGCCAGTCCCAAATTCAAAGTCAAACTCGGAGTGACACGCCAATCATCTTGCACAAAGGGGCGAAACATCTTCCAGCGACGACCCGTAGTCGCTCCGAGAAAGGTTTGATCATGAATTCCGCCACCCAGCTGACCGAGAAGGAGATCGGCTGTATTGTCGCCGGTCAGTCCGAAGGCAATGAAAAAGCCATCCTGAAAACCATTGGTCTCGACATTCATCTGGTTGAAGCGAGTCCCTATCCCGACACGGATGTCATGCTTGCCCCGAATCATATCGAGGGTATCTGCATACGAGAAAACGTTGGTTCCGCCTTGGAACGGAGCGAAGCCGCGGTCCCCAAGGGAGAAGTAGTTGCCCATCAATGTAGAACTCATGCCGCAACTCATACAGTCTTTGGTTGACTGGTTAATAAACCCAGGGGGTGAGTTGGGACACCTGGTGTTGAGATCGGCGCCAAGGATACCGATCTTAGCAGCTTCGCATGTACCGTTTCCGAAAGAGAGGATGTGGTTGAAAATCCGGTTAAAACCTACGTTGATCTGGTTGATATTGTTGGAATTGAAGACGTGGGTTTCCGAGATGGCAATGTTGCGCCCATGATTGGCTATGTTCTGCGTGCTGGCAAATGCGCCTTGCTCCGCAAATCCCGGGGCTCCTCCCGGTACAAAAGAATTCGCTTGATCGTAACTGAAGCGGGCAAACGCTGAATCCTTACTGGAAAAATTGTGGTCGAGCCGGATATCGAACTTGCCCTCGTTCAGTTTTCTCACAGGTACGTTGGCGTAGTTGACCAACCCGTTGGTCGCGTTGGGTAGCGGATACATCCTCATCATCGCCAATCCGGTTGGATCGACTGATGGATTGACGGCTGGATCGAACATGTTGGCAGGAATCTTATTGCAGTTCACACCTGCGGGTTGGGCTCCGCCTCCGCCGGCCGGCAGCGGATTCCCCGCCCCGTCGCACTGAAAGGGAGAGAACGTATATGGACTGTTGATATCGGGGAACCCGTTCGGGTTTCGGCTGCCATCGAAAACTCCTGGACGGGGCGCACCCAACGGATCCAAAGTGTAGTCTCCTGTAAGCATGGCCGCGGTCGGAACTAAGCCACTGAATGGAGTTCCCTTGCGCTGCATCTTTGCTTCGTAGTCCAAAAAGAAAAACGTCTTGTCCTTCTGTATCGGCCCGCCGAGCGCGAAACCAAACTGGTTTAAGTTGAATTTCTGCTGCAGTTTAATGAGAGGGAGCTTGGCGTCGAGCGCCGTATTGCGAAAATATTCGAACACTGCTCCATGAAACTTATTTGCTCCCGACTTAGTGGTCACGAGCACAGTCGGACCCGCGCGGGTTCCATATTCGGCCGAGTAGTTATAAGTTAGAACCTTGAATTCCTGAATCGAGTCAATGGACGACAGAATCGAGATGCCGCCCGCGGTCAACTCGTTATTGTCGTTACCATCGAGCAGCCAGTCTGTGCTTTGAGCGCGCGAGCCGCCCACTGAAAGCGAAAAGGTTCCGCGCGCCGAAACCTCGCTGCTGGGGCCAGCATTAAAGAAGCTGTTGGGATTCGTCTCCTGAGTGACTCCCGGAGTCAGCGTTGCCAGTTGCACGAAGTCGCGCCCATTCAACGGGAGGTCGGCAACTTGCTCCGAGGTGATGACCTGGCCAAGGGTAGGGTTTGTGGTTTCAACCGCAACTTCGGTGGCGGTGACCTCCACAGTCGAGGAGACTGACGCAGGAGCAACGGTAAAGTTAATCTCACGCGCTTCGTCGACCTGAAGCCGAATATCTTTCTGCGCCGTCGGCTGGAAACCTTGCGACTTGACTTGAATCGTGTAAAACCCTACCGGCAGAAGCGGCGCGAGGTAGTGTCCCGAGTCGTCAGTCTTGACTTCGCGAGTCATGCCCGTGCCCTGCGAGATGATTTCTACGGAGGCGCCCTAAATAACGGAGCCGCTCTTATCACTTACGGTTCCGGAGAAACTGCCATTTGCTTGGCTGTACGTCAATGGACAGAGGGACAGCACAGCACACACGACCCCGGCGAGCAGCGCTCTTCTTCTCAGCATGGATTTCACCTTTGCGACAAATTTTCCTGTTATAGGTGTGGCGATTGGGGCTCGACTTCCTCGCGACTCGACGTGGAGCGGCCTTAAT
>DASYJM010000114.1:0-4285 GCA_035996445.1 Candidatus Acidiferrum sp.
CGTAATTGGATTTGCCGCCGAAACCGAGAATGTACTGGAGAATGCGCGCAAGAAGCTCGCATCGAAGGCGCTCGATGCGATTGTTGTCAACGACGTCTCACGGGAAGGCATTGGCTTTGATTCAGAACGGAACGCTGTCACCATCATCTCTCACAGCGAAGTGATCGAGGTGCCGGAAACTTCGAAGTGGGAGGTCGCGCATCGAGTGCTCGACCAGATCGTGAAGCTGCGGAAGCGCAGTGGAGTTCGATCCAACGGTTAACTATCGTAGTTAACTCTTGCCCACCTCACCCTTTACTATTGTCATCCCGAACGAAGTGAGCGATCTGCAGTCCCGCGTCAAGCACCACATCACCATCTACTTTGTTATCCTTATCCGCAATGTCCCTCACGCTTGACCCAGAGGTTTGTCGCGCCCTCGCCACGCGCCTGCGCTACTACAACGAGATGGGAATTTACGATTTCTACAGGCGTCCACCGACGCTTGCCTCGGTTGCTCTCGGCCAAGCTGGAAGAGTCGTTTCCGGACCGACACCTGAAACAGGAGAAGAGATGAGTCCACGGAAGGCCACAGCGCTGGCGGATCCGCTTGCAGAAGAAAATAGTTTAAGAGTCATTGCCTCTAAACCCGAACGCAGATTGCCTGAGCAAGGCTTGAGCGACCCCGTGCAGGCGCTGAAAAAAATCCGCGAAGATCTGGGCGACTGTACACGCTGCATCCTCCATCAACAGGGACGAAAGCAGATTGTATTTGGCGTGGGGAATCCGAAAGCGGAGCTCATGTTCGTCGGTGAAGGCCCGGGCGCGGATGAAGACGAAAAGGGCGAGCCCTTTGTGGGACGCGCAGGGCAACTGCTCAACAACATGATCAAAGCGATGGGGATCGAACGCGAGCAGGTTTACATTGCAAACATCGTGAAGTGCCGCCCGCCCGGCAATCGCCAGCCGGAGCGCGACGAGTGCGCGACCTGCTCCCCTTTCCTGATGCGGCAGATCGCTGTTGTTAAGCCGAAGGTAATCGTTGCGTTGGGAGCTACCGCCGCCAAGACGCTGTTGGCGATGAATTCTTCGATGATCCAACTGCGCGGGCGCTTTTACGATTTCAGGCCCACGGGAATTCCCAGAGACGATTCGGGTTGGGATGGATGCAAGCTGGCCGTCACTTACCATCCGGCGTTTCTGTTGCGCGATCCGCGGCAGAAGGGTGAGGCTTGGAAGGATTTGCAGATGGTGATGAAAGAGTTGGGGATGAAGGCGCCAAAGGCAACTACCTAGCACTCCCCTTGACCAGTATCGCTCCCGCTGAAGGTCGTCGTCCGTCAAGATTCGCATACGTTAAAATTGTCATCCGTTAAGATTGTCATCCTGAGCGAAGCGAAGGACCTGCTGCTCGCCGCGAAAAGCAGGTCCTTCGCTTCGCTCAGGATGACAACGCCTGAATACCAAGACTTGAATACCAAGACTAAAGATAAAGAAATCGAGAAGCGCAAGAAAAACCACGCTATCCCACATGGATCTCTTCTGCGACGTTGCTCTTGCGGGGCCTAATCCCCTTGCCGACTCCGCTACCCTCCGCGATTCTCAGGTCGTAGTCGTTCTGAAGATTGAGCCAAAACTGCGCGGGCAGACCGAAGTACTTTCCCAGGCGAACGGCTGTGTCGGCACTGATAGCCCGGTCTCCGCGGACGACCTCATAGATGCCCGGAAAACTGAGGGCCTTCGCCAGTTCATAGGCACTCACGCCCATTGGCTCCATGAACTCGGTCTTGAGAATTTCTCCCGGGTGGACCGCAAACACCTTCCTCGATTTGGCCATGGTTACTCCATTTCTTAGTGGTAATCGACGATTTCTGCCTGAAAAGCATTTCCGTCCCGCCATACGAAACACACGCGATATTGGTCGTTGACTCGAATGCTGTGTTGTCCAGCGCGATTTCCGCGAAGTGCTTCCAGTTGATTTCCTGGCGGCAACTTCAAATTGTCGAGCGTGACCGCCGCGTTCAAAATGGCGAGTTTCTTGAATGCCCTTCGCTGCAAATCGGCCGGTAGACGGCGGCTTCTGCCCGACTGCCATAGCCTTTCCGTTTCCCTGTCCCGGAAACTCGCTATCATTCAACACTATACTAACGCGGTGCGATACTACTGTCAACCAGTAGTATTTAGAAATGCGGTAGGATTTATCAGTCCCCAACACATGCCCCTCTTTTGCGACGTTGCTCTTGCGGTGCCACTCGACATGGCCTTCACCTATGCGATCCCTCAGGGCATGGAGCCGGTGGTGGGCGGGCGCGTGCTGGTGCCATTTCGGCAGCAGAGACTTTCCGGCATCGTGGTCGAGTTACATGATCGTCCGCCGCAAGTCAGTACTTCTCAAATAAAAAATGTTATTGAAGCGCTCGACCTTTCGTCCGTCCTTGACGAGCAACTGCTGAAACTTGGAAAGTGGATTTCCGATTACTACCTCGCGCCCATCGGCGAGGTGTTTCGAACCATGCTGCCGCTTTCGGCGGAGTTCAAGCGCGCCGTCTCGTACCGCATCACTGATGAGGGGCGGATGGCGCTGCACCTCGCGGGAGTGTCAGGGTCTCCAGCGCGGTCGAAGCGGACTCCGGAACAGCAACTGGTCGAGTTTCGCGTGCTTGATTGTTTAGCGGAGCGAGAGAGTGTTCGAGAAGAGAGGTTGCGCGGGGCGACACGGGCACCGAAGCCGCTGCTCTCGGGCATGGTGCGCAAGAAATGGATTGCGCGTGAAGATATGTCGGCGGCGCGGGATGCGGCCCGTCTGGTGAAGGTAGCGGTGCTGCTTGCTGCAAGCACTAAGAAGCTTAACGAGAATCAGCGCACACTGATCGATACGCTTGCGGCTTCGGGAGGACGGGTACCTGTCGAAACCCTGCGTGAACTGGACGTGCCGCGCAGCACTCTCGCCACGCTGGTTCGCCGCGGCTTGATTGAACTTGTGGATGAGCAGCAGGAACTCACGAAGTCTAAAATCAAGCCGCGCCAGAATCCTTTCGAGTTTGAGTTCAGCACAGCCCAGAAAGAAGCGCTTCGCAAGATCGGTGAGGCTGTCGCTTCCCGAAATTTCGGAGGCCTGTTGCTGCACGGAATTACCGGCTCTGGAAAGACAGCGGTCTATCTCGCCTGCATGCGCGAGGTGTTGGAGCAGGGACGCTCGTCGATCTTGCTGGTGCCTGAGATCGGGCTGACTCCAGCGGTAGCGGCTGATTTGCATCAGGTTTTCGGCGATGAAGTGGCCATCCTGCATTCGGGCCTGTCCAATGCGGAGCGCGCCGAACAGTGGCATCGCATCAAGCGAGGCGAGGCGCGGGTGGTGGCGGGTACGCGCTCGGCAGTGTTCGCTCCGGTCAGCGATCTGGCACTCGTCATTGTCGATGAAGAACAGGATTCGTCCTACAAGCAGGAGGAGACACCGCGCTATCACGCGCGGGATGTGGCGGTAATGCGGGCGAAGATGGCGGGGGCGGCAGTCGTATTAGGGTCGGCTACTCCGTCGCTCGAGTCTTATTACAACGCGAAGAAACACAAGTATGCGCTCGTCGAGTTGCCAGATCGGGTTGAGCGGCGTCCATTGCCGGAAGTCGAGATTGTTGATATGCGCCAGGAATTTCAGGAGACGGGACAGGAGCAGGTCATCTCCCGCAAGTTAGGCGAGGAAATACGGGAGCGCCTCGAGAAGAAAGAACAGGTTATGGTGCTGCTCAACCGGCGCGGATATTCTCCAGTCGTCCTGTGCCGTGCCTGCGGCAAGACGCTGCAATGCCAGAACTGCGCCGTCTCCATGACACACCACAAACGCGAACGCAAAATGGAATGCCACTACTGCGGACAGGTCGCGAAAATTCCCGAGAAGTGCGCGCATTGCGGCAGCGAGTACGTTTATTTTGTGGGGACCGGGTCGGAGAAGTTGGAAGAATTGTTGCATGGCATGTTTCCACAGGCGCGCATCGGACGGCTGGATCGCGATACCGTCCGCGGGCGCGAAGATTTCGAACTGGCGCTGAACGCGCTGAATGAAGGTGCGCTCGACATGCTTGTCGGCACCCAGATGATCGCGAAGGGCCACGACATCCACGGCGTAACTCTCGTTGGCGTCGTTGGAGCCGACATGGCGCTGGGGCTACCCGATTTCCGCGCGGCGGAGAGAACGTTTCAGTTATTGACGCAAGTGGCCGGACGCGCGGGACGCGGAAACTCTCCGGGAAAAGTTATCTTGCAGACTTATTTTCAGGATCACTATGCCGTGCAGTTCGCTGCGCGCCAT
>DASYJM010000115.1:0-2483 GCA_035996445.1 Candidatus Acidiferrum sp.
TTGCTGCCTGTATGCACCCGGGAATGCACGGGACAACTTTTGGTGGAGGTCCGCTAGCCTGCGCGGTGGCAATTGAATTCTTGAAACAGGAAAAGAAACTACTGAAGCACATTCGACAAGTGGGCGAATACTTCCAGGCAGCGCTGAAGGAGTTGGATAAGAAACACAGCACGATTCGCGACGTGCGCGGAGTAGGCTTGATGGTGGCCCTGGAACTGGATTCGGCCGAGCTGGCGAAGGCCGTGACCAGGGAATTATTACAGAAAGGGATCATCATCAATCGCACCCACGAAACGGTGCTGCGCTTTCTGCCGCCGTATGTGATTCAGAAGAATCATGTGGATCACGTAGTCAAGGCTCTGGACGTGGCATTGCACAAACATGCAGAATCGACAAAATCCGAATCAGCAAAGCCAGAATCGGCGAATTCCGCGTCGCCCAAAAAAGAAAAAATCGCGTCGCAGCGGCGCAAGGCAGTCCATGCGCACGCGTGAAGCGGTCCTACCCGACGCCGAGCAGATTCACGGTCTAATCGCAGCTTATTCTGGGGACGGCACTTTGCTGCCGCGCTCGCTCGCGGAAATTTGTGAAAACGTGCGCGATTTTATCGTGCTTGAGAAGGATGACAGCATCATCGGATGCGGAGCTCTTCATCTCTACGGCGTGCATCTCGCCGAAATTCGTTCGATCACCGTCGACCCTGCCAGTCAAAGCACTGGCGGAGGCCGACGCCTTGTCAAGGCTCTTCTGGCACAAGCGGAACGGCACAAAGTTAGTTGTGTTTGCCTTTTCACTCGCATCCCGGAGTTTTTCTCGCGCCTGGGATTTACCACGGCGAACCACCAGGATCTGCCCGACAAGATCCACAAAGATTGTTATCAGTGTCCCCGGCTTTATCGCTGCGATGAAATCGCGATGATCCGCGGCACACCGCCAGCATTCGCGATCTTACCTCCGCCGAAAAACTGGTTGGAGATTCAGGCATGACCTCAAACTTATTGCGCAGCGCTCCTGAGAAAATTCGCGTGCCCAAGGGGTTTTCTTTCGGCGCAGTCGCTGCCGGAATTAAAGTGAGCGGACGGCCCGACCTTGCCTTGGTTCATGCAGCGGAAGGTGCGACAGCCGCCGCCCTCTTCACCACGAACCGGGTTGTCGCTGCTCCGGTCGAAGTTGGACGCGAAGCATTGCATGCGAGTAGAGGCCGCGTCCGTGCCATCGTTGTGAACTCCGGCAATGCCAATTGCGCCACCGGCAGCCAAGGGATTCGAGCATGCGTGCGAGTGTGCCGTGAAGCCGCTAGTCTGTTCGACGCGCCCGCCTCCGAAATCTTTCCGTCATCGACCGGCATCATCGGGGTTCAATTGCCGGACGAAAAGATTCGCGCGAAGCTGCCGGAGCTGGTCACGGCGCTGTCATCCAACGAGCATGGAGTTCTCGCCTTCGCCCACGCCATCATGACCACCGACACGCGGCCGAAGATCGCTTCTGTGCGGTTCAAAACGGCGTCGGGCCAAGTCACTGTGTTGGGCGTTGCGAAGGGAGCAGGCATGATCCACCCTCAACTCGCCACCATGCTGGTGTACGTGTTTACCGACGTGGCGGCAAGTTCACGGGAACTCCAGTCTCTTTTGCGTGAAGCGTGCGATGACTCTCTCAACTGCATGTCGATTGATGGCGATACCTCAACGAATGACACGGTACTGCTTCTGGCAAGTGGAGCAAGTGGTGGCCGGGTGAAAGACGCTGGTACGCGAGAAAAACTCTCCAACGCTCTGGGCGCAGTATGTGAGTCTCTCGCCGAGCAGATCATCAGCGACGGAGAAGGTGTTCAGCACGTGATCCGCCTTTTCGTCGAACAAGCGCGAAGCAGGGAAGAAGCGCTGCAGGTCGCGCGGACAATCGCCCACTCAATGCTGGTGAAGACCGCGTGGGCTGGAGCCGACCCGAATTGGGGACGCATTCTTGCCGCAGTAGGGAGATGCGGCATCCCGATTGACCCATCGCGTGTTCAAATTTTTATCGGCGCTCAAAAAGTCTGCAATAACGGAGTCGCGTACAAGTTCGATGAAAAGCAAGCGCATCGATCTCTAGCTAAGCCTGTGTGCGATATTCGTGTGCAACTGGGACGCGGCAAGCAAGCGGTGAGATTTCTTACCACCGACCTCACCGCCGAGTATGTGCGCATCAACGCGGACTATTCCACTTAGGAAACTGAAACCGCTAGAACGTAAACGATGCCTGCAACTCAATTTTCCGATTCGCTGCGGCGCTCGAAAATGGGCCTGTTGCCAGCGCTATCGATTTTCCGAAGTTAGGTGAGGTTAGAACGCCAATCGGAGTCGCGCCATTCACAATATTAAATACATTTCGCGCGTTTACGGTAAAGGTCAGATTGTAGCGTTTGCTGGTTCCTGGTCCACCGCCGCCAAAACCTCCGCCGGGTCGTCCAAAACCGCCACCGCCCGGACCTCCGCCCCCGCTCG